>NZ_RZPQ01000002.1:0-20000 GCF_003999135.1 Mesorhizobium sp. M7A.F.Ca.CA.004.06.1.1
CGGTGCATCGGATTTGGAAAGATGTGCCTCCAGATATCAATAGCCGAGTGAAACAGCAGCTTTGAGTGAGCACTCTGCCCCGAAGCCTTTGTGTCGGTAGCTAGTCAAAGTTGTCCGGTTCGGTAAGCGGTTCACGCGGCTCGCGACGCTGTAAATCGCGAAGGTGTTATCCCGCTCCTGCCTGATGACCGCAGCTTTGACGATTGCGGATCGGACCTTTCGGCCTGCGCGAAGGCGATCGTGCGCCAGCCTTTGAGGACGGCTGCCATCGTGATGCCGCATCCTCGCACGGCTTTCTTTCCCGCTTGAGGCAGATACCGGGATTTATGTTTATGCGCAAACTCAATCTCACGATCCCAATCGAGTTGGTTATTGCGGATTGGCGCTGCGATCTTCACGCCTCCAGGCGGGACAAAAGTGGTTATCGAAGCGAAACGAATCTTTGCCTCGCCCCCGTCGCCCTGTGCGCTATGATCCGAAAGTCCCTCTGCTTCGCGCGGGCCACGTACGCGTCCGGTGAAGACCGCAGAGGTGCGTATCCGGTGGCCATGAGAACCTGAGCACCGGAGTGCTGGGGTCAAGCTTTCGATGGGGAGACGCGATGATATTCTTCGAGGAGGAGTTTGAGCTCCTCGGTGCCTTCATCGGTGAAGGCCAAGATCCCGTTGTCATCATTGGCGCCGTACACCCAGATGACGCCGTCCTCGGGCTCCAGACCGAGGGTCAGTTCGTGGATGAGCGCTTCGCTGACGCCGAGGTCCCTGGCGACACGTTCGACGGTGTAGACGTGCAGCTGGTTGGGTCCGCAATTTTGCGGATCTCCAATTCCACGGCAGCAAATCATGGATCCGATGGGCCGGATAGGCGGGCAGTCGGGCGAGGACGTCGGCGAGCCAGGCCTGCGGGTCGATATGGTTCATCTTGGCGCTGACGATCAGGCTGTAGAGAACGGCAGCGCGCTGTCCGCCGCGATCGGAACCGCAGAACAGCCAGGACTTTCTGCCGAGAGCGATGCCGCGCAGGGGCTCGCTCGGCAGCATTGTTGGATAGGCAGATCCGCCCATCCTCGAGGAACCCGGTGAAGGATGACCAGCGGCGCAGCATGTAGTTGAAGGCCTTGGTCAGGTCGTGCCCGCGCGAGAGCTTGTCGCGCGTCTCGATCATCCAGCGCTCGAGCTCGGTGACCAGCGGCGCGCTCCGCTCTTGGCGCACGGCGTGGCGTTGGGCCGGCGACAGGCGCGCGCTCGATATCGAACAAGGCATCGATGCGCTTCGCGGCTTCGACCGCCAGCGGATAGACCAGGTTGGGCTTCTCGCCATGTGCCTTCTTGCGCGCCGCCGCTTCGACATCGGCCAGCTCAACCACTTTGCGCCGGCTGTGGATCCAGCAGCTGGCCTCCAGAACAGGCGCCGGCTGACGACCCGTCGCATAGAGATAGCCGTAACCACCAAAGGCATCGGCCTGCAGAATGCCGCTCCAGCCGGCGAGATGCGGCCGCAGGATGTTCGCCTCGGCGATCGCGGGAATAGTAGAACACTGCCGCCGGCGGATCGGCGCCGCCGAACGGTCGGTCATCGCGCACATAGGTCCATAATCGACCAGTATCGGTCTTGCCCTTGGCCAGGACCGGCACCGTCGTATCGTCGCCGTGCAGACGTGAAGCAGCCAGCACATGGGTAGAACAGCGGCATCAGCGCCGCGGCGCCGGCGCCGACCTGATCGGCGAGCGTCGACAGGCTGAGCGGTACGCCTTCGCGGGCATAGCGTTCAGCTTGACGGTTGAGCGGCTGCGGAACAGCATCCTGGGCGGTGGCAACCATGCCTTGGAGTGAACCATAAAACGCGTCCGCTGACTCGCGGAAAATGGCGCAAACTCAAAGAAAACTCAGCCCGCGCGCTGGGGGGTGGAACGTGTGACGCGGGTTGCGCCAATCGATCCCGTCGAGCATGTAGGCGAGCTGCGCCGGTGATATGGAAACCGTGCCGTCCGCCGGCGACGGCCAGAGAAACCGGCCCTTCTCGAGCCGTTTTGCATACAGCGACATGCCGAGCCCATCATGCCAGATAATCTTGATCAGATTGCCGCTGCGTCCGCGGAAGATATAAATATCGCCGGCATGCGGGTCCCGGCCCAGCGTCTCCTGAACCTGCAGAGCGAGGCCTTGCATCCCGCGACGCATACCGGTCCGGCCGACCGCCAACCAGATCCGCACCTGGCTCGGGACCGGGATCATGAAACGCCCAGCGCCTTCACCATCGCCGCCGCCAGTGTTGGCGGCGTGGTCAGCGGACTCCGCAGCCGCACCTTGCCGCCGACCTCCAGCTCGATCACCGCTGGTGATGCCGCGGGCCGGGAAACGGCGACAGGCTCGTCGGGAGCCACGACAACTTCGGCAAAGTCCGTCTCGCGGGCTCTCACCGTGCGGCGCCACTTATAGATCAGGCTGGTCGCGACATCGTACTGACGCGCCACCGCCGCCACCGTGGCCCCGGGCGCGAATGCCGCGGCCAGTATCCGGCACTGATCCGCTTCACTCCAACGACGCCGCCGCTCCGGCCCGGTCAATAACGTCACATGCTCATGCTGTGCTGCTAACTTCGCTCGTAAGGACGACCCTAAGAGCGCAGCCTCGCTACCGTGCCCTCCTCTCGCAAGGCGGCCTTCGCCGGAGGCGTACGGGCCACCGCGCAGTCGCAAACGATCTGGTGGCTTAAAGCAGTAGGTGGGGTGCGTCCTCAGACAACCTCTTCCGGCCTTAGAACATAGTGTGCCAAGTATGCTTCCGGATCAACTCCCGGCCTTGCATTTGCGCGGAGTCGTTCAGCATATGTTCGCCCATTAGTGCAGGCTAGGCCCGGCAAGAAGTGATCGCGCTGGACCTACCGTTCGCGTTCGGCTACGCAGGCTCCGCCGCCCCCTTCGGCCTCGACCCCGCGATATCTGGCAGGCTCCACGGCCTCAGCCCGTATCGCTTCATGGGTCCGGCTTGCGCATCGTGCTGGACGGCGCGGTATACATACAGCAGACCACCCCCTTTGGAGTTCATTCGTTCCATCAAGCGCGAGGCGCGGGCGGAAAAAGCAATCAATGCAGATATCGACAAATTTCGCCGCGCATGAGGCTCGGCTCACGGCCACACCGCGCAGGAACTCTGTCACAGCGCGCAATTTCGTTGCTGTGGCCCCAATCAGCGCCGTCCAGCAGTGAGGTTCGCCCCGATGACAGCAAGCGCCAGCATTGCTTCATTCGTTGTCATTGCGCGAAGGCTGCGGGCGGATAAATCCGACACCTTTTTTGATGTCGATTTGGGTGCCATATTGCTTTGAGAGCCTCTGGAGCCGGCCCAGAATGGCAGTTGCTTGCGGCTCCGAGGCGAAACGCGGCACGCCCCGATTGGCAAACCTCTTCGAGTGCCCGAGTTCAACCGGGTGGAGCTGCAACTCAGCGAGCTGATTGTTCTCGTAGCGGCTGACGGAGATAACGCTCTCATAGTAGATTTGGTCAGAGAGCCCTCCCACAAGCCCCTCTGCGGTCGGGTATCCTTTTGCCAGCTCGTGGATGCTGACCTCAGCATCCGTGTCAACTTTTGGATCCATGCCGTGAACAGCGAACATGTCCGCACCCGCAGGCGTTCGGAGGTCATCGTAAAAGAAATTCGCCAAGCCATAAAAGATTGGTCGACCCTTGTAGATCTCGATACCTCGCAGTTGATGCCGCCCGTGGCCAATGTACGCGTCCGCTCCAGCATCGATAAGGCTGCGGGCAAGCGACTGTTCGTAGTCAGGCGGTTCGTCGCTCCATTCCTGTTCATGACCATGGTTTGTAGCGATACAGAAGTCAGAGAATTGCTTGCCCCGACGAACATTTCGTAGAATCTCAGCAACATCACGCGAATCGGCTTCAAAGCTATAGCCTGCTTTTTCGCCGGCCTTGAATGTAGTACCGTCAATGACAACGCGGCTTGGATCCCGTCCGGGAGGACAATAATACGGCAAGACTTCTCGTACTTGCCTCAAATTTTCCAGCATCTCCGAAGGAACCACGATGCTTTTCGTCAAACGAAGAGCATTGAGTCCTGGCCTGCCAGGTGCCTCGCCGGCGGGATCGCCCGCACGAGCCATGCAACAGTACGATGCAGCAAATGACACCAATGCCACGCGACCGCGAGCGGTCTCCAAGAAGCGAGCAGCGCCGGCCTGTGCGAGGTTCTCGCCCGCACCTGCATGGATGATCCCGTTCTCATTGAGCACTCGGCTCGTCTCGCGCATGCCTTCGAGGCCCCAGTCGAGGGTATGATTGTTCGCCCGACTCACCAGGTTAAAGCCCATCTCTTTCAAGTCAGGTCCGATCTCCGGCAGGCTAATATGATACGCACCACCGTACTCAGCCTGGGGGCTTCCCTTAAATGACCGGATATCGAAGATGAGGGTTTCCATGTTCCCGAACGTGACATCGGCATCACGAAGGATTTCGACGACATCCGCAAAACCGGAATGGTGGCCTTTCATCAGCGCCCGCGACAGAATAAGGTCGCCAACCGCTACCATCTTGAAGCCATCGGCAACGTTCGTGGCAATTGAACCGACTGTATCATAGCTGCCAACCTGTTGAGTTGAACGACAGCCGCTTTCGTGATTTCTTTCCATAGATTATTCTATTGCCTCCTTTGACCGCATCTCGAGTGTTCGCGTCTGTTCGTGGAAAATTTGTTCGGATAAACTGATCTGTGACTGTCTCACAGAAATAGCGAGGATTTGACCGCCTCAGCCGGTTTCGGAGACGCGGCTCTGGCCGGAGCCCGCACATGACAGGCCACGACGCGCCCGTCTGCCATTGGAACCAAAGGGGGGACTTCGTTGCGGCAGCGCTCGGGCTCCTAACTCGCCGCGAGGTTACCACTGTTGACAATCTAAGAATGCAAACAATCACTAAAGTTATTTTAAAGTTTTTTGAAGCCTTTCTTCCGGAGGGTGGGGCTTCTGATGCGAGAGTGCGACCGAAGTTGGTCGGTGATCCTGTTGCGCGACAGTCGCCCCGGCCAAAACGCTCTGCTCGTCGGCAGACTGAGCACCAGAAAACCCACGCCCCCTAGCCGATTGCCCGTGAGGCGATCCTGCACAGGTAAAAGAATCAGTACCTCACCGCCCCTCTTCCGCCGCTAGGGGCTGCTCATCGATCTATGATGGACCAATCGATCAGGTCGACCGAACGCTGAAGTATCGCCTTGGCCAGAATCGGACTGGGTGAAGCGGCAATGACGTGTCCCATGCGGTCTCTCCAATCGCCTCTCCTAACAATCAGGTCCTTGGATGCAACGTACAGTTCAACTTCTACAACACCTGGTATAGCAGCCGCTAATTTGTCGCCTTCGATCCAATCGAGAATGCCGTCGCGATCCGGAACGAGGATCCGTGTGGCCACGGTGTGCGAATGCCTACTGCGCAAGTCCCATTCGTTGCCGATGACGAGCTTGATATGTTCCGCGACGAGATCGACACCATAGGCTAGCCGGACTATCCGAGGAGTGATACCCTCCGCTAGACGCGGATTGACTTCAATGACGACTGGGCCACGGTTTGTCCACCTGAATTCTATATTTGCCGGTCCCCATCCAAGTCCGAGAGCCTCCAGACAGCTCAGCGAAACGTCGGCTATACAATTGCGTTCATCATCGCTGAGCAGGGCCGGAAAGATGCTCTCACGAAACACGAAATGTGGGGGGGCTTCGAACTCAGCGGCAGTAACACCAACTACTGACTTGCCCATTATCTCGGCTTCGTAGTATGGACCTTCTGCGAATTGTTCGACAAGCATCCTACGGGGGGGGCGCGAAATTCGCTTCCCGCTGCCCAACAAGTATGTTGTATGTTGCGTTAGCTCATCAAGGTTGCGGCACAATCTGACACCGGTGCTACCGTTGCCGACAGCTGGCTTAAGAACTACCGGCAGCCCAATCTCTGCGGCAGCGCTTTCTACCTCCGTCGCATCTGCTGCCAATCGATAAAGGGGAATGGGAACGCCAGCCTCCTCGAGGATCTGACGTTGAGTGAACTTGTCGCAGCATCGTTCAACAGACTCGGGATTCGGCCCCGGGAGACCGAAATGTCGGCAGAGCCTACCAACTGTCACATATACAATCTCCCCGCGGCTCACAAAGCCAGTAATTCCAGCAATGTCATAGGTAGTACCTAGTCGTGAGCACTCATGAACCAGCGCATTGATGTCGTCTGTATCGACGCGGACGGCATCATTCCCTTCCGCAGCAAGATATGTGTACTTAGCTGGATCAGCCGATAGTGTGACTGGATGAAGGCCAAGACGCTTGGCTGCTTGCATATAAAGAGGTCCGTTGCTTGAACCTTCGATCAGGATGAGCGCTCTTGCCATTGCTATTGACCCTCGGATAAGTGCGACACGGCGGCCCGAGCGAATTCAACCAACTGTGGGCCTGCGGTGAGGTAGCATTTTCGAGGACGTTTATTTGCAAAGAGATGGTAAAGTTACTTGAAGATATTGTTTCAATGTGGCTGAGCCAATTCACCCGCCGCCCGCCTTTCGACCAGGAAGCCCCGAGACGAAAACACGGAGGGTATCCAACCCGCGGACGAGAGTCTGGTCAACCGTCGTCTCTGAGCTCCATCCCCGACCGTGTGCAGTTCCAGCCAGTCCGACTGCTTTGCCGCCATGACGCTGGCCAACAAAGGTGGATCTGGGCCATACTGACGTCGTTAGTCGCATCATAAGCGCGCTGACCGAAGCGGGCTTCTCTAATTGCGATTGGTCTAGCGTTCTGTACCCACGCCTCGGGAACGAAGCCAAGGCAACGCGCACCGTCGAGTTGGCCGCCTCCTGTGGGCACGTCGTTGACGAGCCTCGGCCCAGTCCGCTGTACACCGGGGCTGGGCCACGGTGGGAAACTCACTATTTACGCGCGAGATGGCCGCCACGACCACGGGTAGCTTCCCACCACCTACGATAGAGAGCGAGAGCGGGATCTACGCGCCTCAGTCGCAGCGGCCTGAACTTAGCGTTATGCCAGGGTCAGCTACGCCTTGGCTCCGGCTCGAGGGGGTTGTTGCTGGGAGCGATTCGCGACATTATCTGGAAGGCGCATCGAATGTGCCATCGGCGGACGCGAAAATCTTGATCCGAAGCCTGGCGGAGCGCCGAGGTGCATCTCGCGAGTGTACATGCGCACAAATCTTTACAATAGATTCACGGAACTTTTGCGCTGACGCTGGTACTCTTCAGCACGAGCATGACAAAAGAACGCGAAAAAGGTGACACCGATTAACGCTCGTGACTTGGCCATCACCGAGAGGCAATACCAAATGACAAATAGAGCGCTCATTCTGCTAGAAGGCCACAGGAGCATCGGTCTGCCCTACGTGAAAGCGGCCCAGAGTCTTGGGCTTCATACAATTACCTTGTCGGCTGATCCAGCTCAGTACACATATCTTGCTGCGGAAGGGATTGATGCCGTCCGCGTCGATACAGACGACATCGATGCGCTGGTTCATGAATGTTCCCGACTAGGTACTACCTATGACATTCGTGGTATCACTGGCTTCTCGGGGCTCGACGAGTCGATCTATGCGACAGTTGGCAAGCTTTGTCGGCATTTCGGTCTTCCGGGACCGAACCCCGCATCGGTTGAACGATGCTGCGACAAGTTCACTCAACGTCAGCTTCTAGCGGAGGCTGGGATTGCTATGCCTGCTTACCGCTTGGCAGTGGATGCTATGGAGGTAGAAAGCGCTGCCGCAGAGATTGGGCTGCCGGTAGTTCTTAAGCCAGCCGTCGGCAGCGGGAGCTGCGGTGTCCGATTGTGCCGCAACCTCGATGAGTTAGCCAAACATACGACCTACCTGTTGGGCGAAAAGTACCTTTGCCAGTCAACCCCAAAATTACTCGTCGAAGAATTCGCGAACGGAGCCCAGTATAGCTCTTACACAATGGGTAACGACGTCATCGGAATTTGCGCCGCTAGCTTCGGACCCCTACCCCATTTCGTCTATCGCCATTTCTCCTTTCCGGCCCTGCTGACAGAAGAAGAGCACAAACTGATCGCCAGTGTTTCGTTGAGTTGTTTGCGAATTCTCGACCTTGACTGGGGTCCAGCGCATATCGAATTTCGATGGACGAAGCGTGGTCTAATGGTCATTGAAGTTAATCCGCGTCTCCCAGGTGGGACCACCCCTCGGCTGGTTCAGTTGGCCTACGGCATCGACCTCATCACCGAGCACATCAAGCTTGCTATCGGCGAGGAATGGGATTTGCGCAAATGGCATTCGAATTTTGCGGCCGCGCGATTCCTCGTTCCTGATCGCGAGGGCATGTTTGCCTCAATGAATGTCGACAGGGCCACTGCTATACCAGGTGTCGCCGAGGTGAAATTATACGTCGAACCCAAAACTCCGATCATCAGGAAAGGAGATTACCGAGATACCATCGGACATGTCATCGCTGTGTCGGCCTGCCCAACTCAAACGGAGACAGCACTTCAGCGTGCAATCGACTCGATGGAGTGGTCGATTACCCCATTTCAGCAACATGGCCAACGGGAGTAATTTGCGACCGTTCGTCAAAAGGGCCACTAAATGTAGTCTCGGAGCGAAACGGATGTCTTGCCTTGGTTGGTGCTCGTTCCATCGGGGCAGGGGTATTCGAAAGCATGCCAGAGGCGTTTTGTCATTTGCGATGGCCTCCTTGATCAATGGCACGGCCGAACCGCCGGCGTCGGGCGTCTTGACCTAAATGCCGTTGTCGGTGAGCACGGGTGTGGATCCGATAGGGAACGGCCATGTACAAGAGTAGCAAGAAGTCTCTTGAGAGGGCGGGGGTGTCCTTCCCATACAATTCGAGGACGAGCTTCGAGGTGCGATCCGCTGCTGCCCGCCCTAAACTGCCCTTCCTAGGGTTGGTGGCTCGGACGGTAGGAGCCTGGTCGTCACAACAAGAGGGCGAGCCGTGGCAGACTATAGGGAAGCATTTGCCGCTTCGATGTTGCGAAGCGGAGGAATGAGGTTCGGTTGTTCGGCGAGGTCGACGCATCTCCTAGACGGATCGCTGCATTATCCAAGGGTGCCATTGGATCCACTTCACCTAGGCAGCCCAACCGGCTTTGGCCTCTACCGGGCTGATCCGTTCCTTCGGCCATCAATGAACCGCGGTCGCGCGCCGCTGGTCCTAAGGAAGTAGGAGATCAGATGAGGACAAACGGGGATGCTCTTTCATTGGCAAGGCTGCTCCGCGCCGGCGAACTGACGGCGGTATGGGTTGCCGTGAAGCAAAGCGCGATCTCGTTCGCGCCGCCCGCCGCGGCCGAGACACCGCAGCTCCATTGCCAGCAGTGAGCGCCTTCATGCTCAAGCATGATGCGCCGCGCGTGTTCGGCGTGTCGGCCAAAGATCGTGGTTCGCTGGTCAGGACGTGGACCCTAGCCTTGCGCCGCCAGCGGTGACCGGCACCATCGCTTTGGAGGTCGGCGCCTCGCTCCACCTCTTCAGGTGTCTACTAAGGCCTGTTGAATTCATCGTCAGTTTATGACGGCGGCTGCGAGAGGGTGATTGCGTTGCAGCATTGGTCGGTTTTGTCAGCTCGCGCGGCGGATACGCTTGAGGTCCTTGAGCTTGCAGAAGACGTTCTCGATCAGATGACGACATATAGAGTTCGAGATCGAGTGGCAGAGGCAAGGCGCGCCTCGATGCTGCGAGATGACGATCTTGGCGCGCGTTCGTTCAGATCGGCAATAACGGTGTTGCTGTCGAAAATCGGCAATCGGCTCGCCGAAGGCTATGCCGTCTATTAGCGGGTGACGCCCACCGCATGTAAACGATGTCCTGGCAGGAGAACGAAGCGGACGAGATGCCGAGCGCATCGGTGAGCGCATAGTCATGCCGCCTTTGGAGCGGTCTACGGCTTGGCTAAGGGTCGCCCTTTTGAGACCTGTGGTTGCGTCGATCATGGCGAACTCATGTTAGGCTAGTCCAACAGACCTCTAACAGCCCAACGGAACATCGGCTTTGACCCAATCGCGGTGAAGACGGTGTTCCAACTTCAGAAAGAGGCTGGAAGGCCACGCCACGGACTTCCCGTGCGCACGATCAAAGCGCGGCCTTTATATATTTAGTCGAAACTACAGTCCCATTCTTCGATAAACTGAGATATGCCGTTTGGACCTATCCGTGAACGCACCGCCCGCCCAATCGCCCCAGCGTTCCACCAGTTCTAGCCCTGCGCATTGGGCCATGCTATCGAGCTCCTGATGATAAACGTAACGAACGCGCTCTGGCAATCGCCGGACAGACGTACCAGAAAACCAAAACAGGTTTGAAATCAAATTCTGGTTGAGCGAATCGTGAGCTTCCGCCTTGACGAAGGTATTCTCGGAATCCACGGTTGTGGTAGTCATAGTAACCTTTATACCCCCAAGGAAGCCATCTAATATTGGCACGCGCACCTCTATTACCAAAGCCCCAGCTTCATCAAGAGCCTGCGCCGCACATTTCAGGCAGGATATTTGGTCTTCGCGCTTTAATAGCAGGGTCAGAGTACCATATACAGAATAGATCAGATTGTATCTCTTAACAGAATTGAAATCGACAATACTCCCTTTCCACGCTTTGATAAGATCTGTGCGGTCGGCGAGAAGCTTCAACATGGCGCCCGAATTGTCGATACCTTCGACCTTTACACCACGTTCGCTCAACGGCACAGCCACGCGTCCGTTTCCTATGCCAAGTTCAAGAGCAATCCCTCCACAGGAAAACCGCTCTAAGAAAGCGGCAGTTTCGTCTGCCTCTCCGGTCTTACCTTGCATTGTCGTATATATTTCATAAACGTCTGCCCAATTCTCGTCATAGTTCGTCGCATCACACATCGTGTGTCCTCGTTATGCTTGATGTTCTATTCTCACTGTGCGCGCTTTTTAACTGCGGCATAAGATTTTGCCGCCATATACTTTTGCCCACTTACGCGGACGAGCCCAAAGTGACCGGCGCTGGAGGAAGCCGGTCAGTCCCGCTTCAGGTCCACCAGAGAACAAGATCTGGCCGCGCAAATCCGAAAAAGCAATTCAGCAGCACGCGACGCTTTCCGTTGCCTGATTGACCGGTAACCCCGTGAACGAAGCCGCCATCGATTAGGGCGATATCCCCAGTTTTGAGCTCGAACTCGCGGCAAGGGACGGCCTCCAGATAGGCTGCCGAATAGGGGTATCCAGTGGTCTCCACACCTTGCGATATCCGGTCCGCAACCGTCGGCTTGTGGCTCCAGAGCTTCAGATTGCCGCCTTCCTCAGGCATGCTGGGATAGAGGTTGAGCGCTGCGACCGTATTGTGCGCCACCGCAGAAAGCTCGTAATCATCGCCAGCACGTAAGACTTGAGCGACGTCGTCGTGGGGATCCAAGGAAAACGTGCCTGTGCCCGACCAACTGAGGCCGCGACAAACATTGGCCTGGCCGTGTTCGGAACGCGCCAGCCGCAATTCGATGCCCTGGTTGTGAAGCTCTCGCTTCAACGCCCCGAATACCGCTCGAACCGGGTCAACCAAATTCTTAAAAAGGGCATCGACGTACGGCCGCGCGTTTTCGGCGTCTGCGAAATAGGTGGCTGCATCCTTTCTGTAGTGAGATGCGCCGACATATTGTCCGGGCACACCATCTTTACGCTCTCTGAGACCGGAGCTTCCAATAAAGTTCGTAGTGATCTCCTCGGCTACTTCGGTGCTGAAAGCTTGCTTGATGTGCAGAGCGGTGAGCTCACCTTTCAGGACCGAGATGATTTCCGCAGTGTTGATCGAGCCGGTCCGTTCTTTGATCGAAACCGGCGAGATGGCTGGCACTTGAGACATCTGACTAGGCATTGTCTTGCTCCTGTAGTGCGTGTTCAAGGATGGTGATGCCACGATCGAGTTCGGCATCGGTGATGGTTATCGGTGGGAGGACTTTGATAACGTCGCGATTTGGCCCCGAGGATTCGATAAGAAGGCCATTTTCGAATGCGACATCGTGCACGCGGCCGACAACTGCCGGTGAACGGCATTTCAGGCCGGCCATCAGACCGCGGCCGCGCTTCTGTTCGATGTACCTCGGAAATTTCGCAACCAGGCGATCGAGGTGCGTTTGCAGCCTGACGGCTGTCCGCTCGACACCTGCAGTAAATTTCCTATCCGACCACATCTTGCACATGGCTCCTGCCGTCACGAAGGCGAAATTGTTGCCTCTGAAGGTCCCGCTATGTTCTCCGGGCTTCCATACGTCCAAGTCGGGTCGAATCAGAACGATGGACAGCGGACTACCTGAACCGCTTAGTGACTTGGAAAGACACACAATATCCGGTTCGATTTTCGCGGACTCGAATGAGAAGAAATCGCCAGTTCGGCCCGCACCCGCCTGAATATCGTCGACGATAAAAACAATGCCGTGAGTACGGCAAATGCGCTGAATTTCCATGAGCCAAGCTGCAGACGCGGCGTTCATGCCGCCTTCCGCCTGGATGGTCTCCAGAATGATTGCGGCAGGCTTTTCTATGCCGCTCCCCGGGTCGCTCAAAACGCTGTCGATGTAACTGGCGGAATCGAAAGCTTGGCTCGGATAGCCGTCATAGGGAACACGGATCACATCGTGGCGAGCGACGCCTCCCAGTTCCCTGGTTGAGGCCGAGCCCGACACCGCTAGAGAGCCGAGCGACATGCCGTGGAACGCATTCGTAAAGGCCATGACGCTCGAGCGGCCGGTGTATTTTCGCGCCAGCGCCAGAGCCGCTTCGTTGGCGTTCGTGCCGGTCGGCCCAGGAAACTGAATCTTGTATGAAAGGCCTCTGGGTTTCAGGATCCAATCGACGAACCCTTCAATGAAGTCACGCTTTGCCGCCGTATGCATATCAAGCGACAGAAGAATGTTCTCACCGACGAGATATTCAATCGCCGGCGCCATGATATCCGGATTGTTGTGCCCGTAATTGAGCGCCCCGGACCCAACGAGGAAGTCGATGTATGCGTTACCGGTCTCGTCCCAGATGGTGGCCCCAAGTGCCCTCGCAAAGACGGCGGGAAACGACCGACCGTAGCGACGAACGTTGGACTCATGGGCCGTGAAAGGGTCGGTGTTCATATTGAGTCCTCTGCACTTGGGTCGTTCAAAGAAGAGAGCGATTAATGGCTGGTTGCTCGCGGTAGATGTTCGTCATCTAACATTGAGAGCAGAATGCCGGAGGCAGCCTTGGTTAGTCTGGTGATGCCGGCATCCTCATCAAATATTGTTGGGTTGCGTTGCCCTCCATTCGGATGCTTTCGGAGAATGTGCTGCAACAGGATGGCTTCTAAAGCTTCCGCGAAAGCATCGCTACTATGGCATCAGGTAGTTGACGTACCCCACCCATCGCTGCCCATAGCGCCTCCGGACAAATGTCCAAGGAGATCAGCAGGGTCGCGTCGCCAGAGGTTGTGTCGCTCGGCGGTAGCGAAGCCGCTCGCGAGCGCGCTCCTCAATAGCGCCGTAGCGAGCGAGCGGCTTCGCGGCGGTCATCAATATATTCGCCGTTCAACCTCGGGCTGCGGACACCAACCTGATTCAAGAAACTATTTGATGACCGATGACACAGCGAAAGCCACGCTCTCTTTGAGAAGAATGCGGATTCCGATCTCTTGCGCGATGACTGGCCCGAGCCCCCGGATCAAGAGGGCGGGGCCGCCGTGGACCCCCTTGACGGAAAGCCCGTTCGTAGGCCAGGCGGAAGCAACCGGGAGACGCGCTGGCGAAGGGCCGCATCGGTTTCGAGAACGTCCACTACCGCGACGGCAACCATCCCCGGCCGCAGCTGCGCTGCTGCCTTCAGGCGAGTCGAAAAGGAGATCGTCCGGGAGGGTGAAGGCGTTGACGAGGTGAGCCGTGAGTAAGCAATCAAGCTCTGATCGGGATCGACTAACACTGTTTCCATCCGACCGATGGTTGACCTGTGATCGGCGTTACCTCAAGCTAGGCAGGCCGACAAGCTCGGTTGGAAGGCGAAGACCTTTCGATGAGCTCGTCTCCGAAATGCTCGAGGCCCACTGCCGCGCCTACAGGAACATACTGGCGTAACGTGAAAACACGATGGCGTCGCGGGCAGGTGCATCTGTCGTGGGGCCATCCGCACTGCCAGGCACGCCCTCTCGGCCGGCATGCACTCAGGTCCGGTCGTTTGGGTCGGCGAATTCACACATCCTGCAAAGCAGAAAACCATCTGCTCCATTCATGCGGTCGACGATTTCGCGAAAAACTGGCTTTTCAAACAGAGCGGAGTAACCCTCATATAGAAGGTTGCCCAATACGTGACGCCGTTCAAAATCCATAGAGCACAGGGTAACGTCGCCGTTTGGAAGAAGAACATTCCGATACTGTCGTGCGTCCACGCAGGTTAGGGCTCCGACCACTGGCTGACGTGGTGCAACGATCTTAGGGTCGACGCTTCCACCCCTACTGCTCATGGGCCGCGCTTTTATCAGTGCTTCGGTAGGAATAATGTCGGCTATATCTGGGTGGGGCTCGCCCAAAGCCACGAACCGGATCAAGGGGATATCCGCGTCGACGAGTTGACGAACCAGATCGCGATACTTGTCTCCGACCAGGCGGCTGTTCATGTAGGTGCCATCATCGAAAACATGAACCACGAATACGCCCAAGCGCAAGGCTTGCAATCGTTGCAGGTCCTGCCCGTTCATTCCCACCAGCGTCGTAAAAATCCTGATGCCATGGCCTTTGGCGAAGGCGTGCTCCACCATTTCGGTACAGTCCGGATTGAGCCAAGGTTCGGAGTATCCCGCAAAACCAATGTCGACGGAAGTCGGTACGCGGGCCAGACACCGCTTGAAATCTTCAAGATCCAGATGACTCGCATGAGACACTTTTCTTTGCCGGACCGCGAACTTGTCCTGGGGACAATATGAACATCCTACGACGCATCCCGTGGTCGTCGTTATCTCCAAAACCCTGCCGGCTGTGTTTGCTGAGCGAAGTTCCGGTAAAATCACTGGTGATTACTCCCATCTACTTCCTGCGAAGCGCCACGATGGTGTGCGTGTGCCTTTGGCTTTCTGATACCGCCTGCTGATCTACCGAGGCAACGCAGACATCTACCCTTTTTGGCAGCCTAAGCCGCCCGGTTCACCGACTTGCCGGGCCGACCTTCACAAACTTCCAGCGCGTCGGACCAGAGACAGCATTGCATCTTTCGAGGCATCACTCGCTCCGGAGATGTAGCCTCAACCGTTGGTCGCTGGCCCGTCGCCGAGATGCGCGCGCAGCACCCTCGAACCCGCCGGAGAGAAGCTTTCTGGATGCCGTCGATCATCCTTCATCGAGCGAGTTCCGTGTTCTCATGCGGGTCAGCCCTCACACTATATTGCCGCACATCGACCAGCAAAGGCCGAGCTAGTGCGCCTGGCGCGCAGTTACTGCGAGATAGGCTTCGAAAAGCCCGACAGAGCTAAGACGCTCCGCTGTATTGAACCCGACATGTTTTCTGACAGCTGTCAGATTTTGGACACACATCACTCATCGTCAGTCGCTTAATACGGATGGTAATTTCTTCCAGGAATCGGTGACATTGAACACCACCCTGTCATGACCGCCCAATCTCAGCGAAGCGAACTCAGCATCGCCACCAGGACCAAGCCTGAAGATAAATCCGCCATAGCAGCGTCAACGACATTTTGCTTTCGAGGCCGGATGGATTGCACGAGGTGATTCGCGCCGTGATGCAGGAGGTGCTCGAGGCCGAGATGGACGAGGCGCTGGGTGCTTCGAAGAGCGAGCGCACGCCGGAGCGTCTCGGCTATCACGCGCGCTACTACGGGCGGAGAACTAGCTGCGCACCTACGGCGGTTCGATAATCCCAAGGTTCAAAGCTTTTACAACAGCTACCGTTCTGCTGGTCGCATCCAACTTCCGCATTACATTTTTTAAATGGAAATCTATCGTATTTCGTGATCTGCCTAAAATAGTTCCTATTTCCCAAGATGATTTTCCTTGTGACACCAAATCAATGCACTCTATTTCTCTCGGAGACAGGTTATGAGCTCGTTCCGACGCAGTCGTAGTGTCGAACTTCGTAACCATCCGATGAAACCGCAGCGCGGCCATTTGCAGGTAGGTGATCGCTCTATTCTGCAATTCGCAGTCCGAGGATTGAGCAAAACTCACAAACCTAAAGCTGCCACCAGGGCCATGTAATGGGACGGTAACGCCTGACCTCAAGCCGAATGTTGCTGCTTCGTCCAAGACGCGGCGTCCATCTTCAGTTATGCTTTCATCGGTATACACCTCGCTCCATCGAAAGGGTCCCGCCTCCTTTCGACCTTTCTTGATGAGTGGGTCTATTTTGGCATAGCCCATTCTCGAGTAGCGCTCCTGCCATTCAGCAGGATAATTCCACATCACCACAGAACCCTCTCGGTTCGGCTTGAAAACCCTCTGTTCTGATGCGAGCGACCCATAGGCAATCCACGGGCAATCGAAATTCAGCGCAAACGCAGACAACAGTTCGAACAACTGTTCGGATTGAGCGACATCATCAGTCATCTTGAGGAATAGGTCTAACTCCACCGCAATCCGCCGGAGTTCCATGATGTCTCCTTCATTGCGTTCTCATTGGTGCACAGTTTGCTCCAACCCAGCCTCGCAACATCCGAAGTCAACGGGACTCGAGCCGGAGTTCCTTCCGCCACCTGGAGTACCCTCAAGAGTCGTGCCAGCTTGCGAGCGAAGCTTCTCCTTCAGGTCGTCAATCGACGGGGGAGGTACCCAGGAGGCGAACCGACAGCACTGTGTCGGGGAGCGCACAATCCGACAGTCGAGCATTCGATTGACGGAATATGGGCAGGAAAGTATTCGCGGCGCGCTTTTGAAATCAGCACCTAAGTGCCGGGCCTGAGAAAGCTGCATTGCAACTGTACTTATTTGATCGAGGCAAGAACAAGCTCAAAATTCAATCGATACATCGACCTTCTTTTCCAATCTCCCGAGTTGAGCAGCCGTAGCAATCGTATTCGACTGGATGGCGGCTGACTTTCTCCAGGCTCGGTAACCTGCTGAATTTGTCCTTCGGATGTTCCCGCTCAGTTGGCACGACTTTTGAACTCACCGTCGTGAGGCGGCAAGAGCTGCCCGCCAAAATTGATGCTGTTATGGGGGAGGTCGAAATTCCAGTTTTGTCTTTTATCGTCTTTGGGACCGAGCGTGTTGATGCGCCCGCTTGGAAACTATGAGACGTTTCCCCGTCCATGGGCGCGGCGCCACTTGTCGCGACGTTTTCGCCTTCACTGTTCGCCTCTGGAACAGGCAGCCGGCCCGGCTCGCGATCATCATGACCGCGATGCTCGCCTCCACGCTGGCTGACGTGTTGATGCCGCTCTATTCTGGCCGACTTATCGACGCTGTTTCTCGTGCTGCTAATGCGGCAGCACCAGCTTCGGCAGCTGTTGCAGCATTCTCTGTACCGATTGCATTGGCACTCGGTTCCATTGCCATGCGCCACGTCGCCTTAATTGGCCTGAACGACTTGGTGTTGAAAATGATTTCCGACGTCGCGACCGAAGCGTTCCATCATGTGCAGCGCTTTTCGACAGACTGGCATGCAAACAGCTTCGCCGGCTCGACAGTGCGCAAGATAACGCGCGGCATGTGGGCGCTCGACCTCCTCAACAGCACGATACTCGTCACGCTGCTCCCGTCGTTTGTCATCTTGATCGGCTCGACGGTGCTGCTCGGCTGGCACTGGCCGGTCATGGGCGTGATCTTTGCTTGCGGCTCTCTCGTCTACCTTGCGTTTTCGATTTCGCTGTCGCTCGGCTATGTCGCGCCAGCGGCGAGCCTTGCCAACCGATGGGACACAAGGCTCAGCGGCGCGCTTGCGGACGCGGTCAGTTGCAACGCTGTGGTCAAGGGCTTCGGCGCAGAGGTTCGCGAAGACGAGCGGCTTGCAAACATCATGACGAAATGGCGGCACCGCGCGCGCCGGAGTTGGGTGCGCGGAACGATCATCGGCTCAACCCAAGGCGTAACTTTGGTTGCGCTCAGGGTGGCGGTGGTCGGATATGCCCTGCTTCTGTGGTCGCATGGACAGGCAACGCCGGGCGAGATAGCATATGTTCTCACGTGCTTCATCGTCCTGCAGGGCTATCTGCGTGATGCCGGCATGCATGTCCGCAACGTGCAGCACTCGGTTAATGAGATGGAAGAACTAGTGGCCATCCACAATCAGCACGTGGATGTTGCCGATCGTCCAGAGGCCAAGCCGATCCGGATCACGAAGGGCCGTATCGATTTCGAGAACGTCCACTTCCGCTACGCCAACCATCCCCTGCCGCTCTATAGCGAATGTTCGCTGTCGATTGAAGCTGGCGAAAGGGTTGGGTTGGTTGGACCCTCCGGTTCCGGCAAGACAACATTCGTGAAGCTGATCCAGAGACTCTACGACCTGAGCGGCGGCCGGATCCTGATAGACGGTCAGGACGTCTCCGAGGTGACCCAAGAGTCCCTTCGTTCGCAGATCGCGATCGTGCAGCAGGAGCCGATCCTGTTTCACAGGTCGCTTGCCGAGAACATCGCCTATGGCCGGCCTGGCGCGAGCCGGGCCGAGATCGAGCAAGCGGCACGGCTGGCAAGTGCCCACGAATTCATCGCGCCCCTGCCGAAGGGCTGTGGGACATTGGTCGGCGAAAGGGGTTTGAAGCTCTCCGGCGGCGAGCGCCAGCGCGTGGCGATCGCGCGCGCCTTCCTCGCGAACGCGCCGATCCTTATTCTGGACGAGGCCACATCGAGCCTCGATTCGGAATCCGAGGTGCTCATTCAACAAGCGGTGGATCGGTTGATGGTGGGCCGAACCACACTCGTCATCGCACACCGGCTGTCGACGGTCCGCTCGCTCGATCGGCTGCTCGTCTTCGACCGTGGCCGCATCATGGAGGACGGCGATCATGCCGCGCTGATCAATCTCGATGGTGGCATTTACCGCCGCCTGTTCGAACGGCAGGCGTTGGAGCTAGCGAAGGGCCTGGCCTGAGCGCCAACCGGATTGCGCGACGCGCCGAGCCGTTGCCGGAGAGGCGTGTGGCAGTGAGGCCTTACCGACGAGCGGCGGGCGTTACGGCCGGCAAAACCAGCACGGCCGGAACTATCCGCCAAGCGGGCGAGCGGGAATGCACCACGTCTAAGCTTCGGCGAATGCGCGCAGTTACACGCGGGCACCGAATTGTCGCGCCTAACGGCGCACGCACCAAAAGGGCGGGAATGTCGACGGCCCGGCCCTCGCCGTTACCCACATTTTGCCAAAGGAAGCGAAGTCAACGCACATTGAGAGGGCGGTGCTTCCCGGCCGGCTGGGATCCCTGTCGCTGGCCCAACCTACCGCACGCCGACCACGTCAACGCTTCAAAGTCCCTTCGGTTCGCAAAGTCGTCCCCTTGGAGACCCGGAAGCGCAGGAGCTCCGACCGCAGTCTTCGCTCAACTCTGGCCATCTGCTCCGGGATTGGATTCCGTTCCCTTGCTAGCACAGTGGCAGCTGAGGACGAACTCGCCGGCCTCGTGTCTTTCTATTACGGCCAACGGGCTTAGGAAGAGATTGGATTCGCCGGCCCTCTGCGGAGCGAATGAACAGTTCTACAGATCATCGACGTCCGCGAAAAAGAGCACGCAGCCGAAATAGCAGGCCTGAAGCAGCAGCGAACAGGCCAGCGTCGTGACGACTGCCACACGGAGCGAATCCAAAGCGAAGTAAATCATCGACGCATTGCTGCACAGGACCAGCCCCACGAGCCGACAAAAAGATGAAGTGCAACGCCGTTCTCCTGGTTTTCGCCAGATCATGTTGCGAGCTCGTCGGCCGCAACATGCGTCTGGCAGTTCTTGGGGCAGACGCGGCCGCAGGCTCCGCAGCCTATGCAGCGGCCGGCATCATCGACAACCATGATCATGCGATTGAGCTTGCCGTCGAAATCGTCGTCCTCGTCATCGC
>NZ_RZPQ01000002.1:20095-53606 GCF_003999135.1 Mesorhizobium sp. M7A.F.Ca.CA.004.06.1.1
CCGCAACATGCGTCTGGCAGTTCTTGGGGCAGACGCGGCCGCAGGCTCCGCAGCCTATGCAGCGGCCGGCATCATCGACAACCATGATCATGCGATTGAGCTTGCCGTCGAAATCGTCGTCCTCGTCATCGCAGGGGCCGAGGATTTCACCCGCATCATCAACGCCGTGAAGATGCATCACATCGCGCGAGCAGACCTTGAAACAACGGCAGCAGCCGATGCAGGTCTTGCTATCGATGGAGGTCAGGTACGACGGCATCCAAATGGAGCCGTCACGGGTGGTGAATGTGCGCATCATCCTAAATTCTTCATTGAAGCGAGTTCTCTCTTGGCAACATCCAACTCGGCATAAACGGCTTGGGTTTTCTCGGCGACTTCCTGTATGTCGGCCCACTTGCCCGGCAGACCCTCGACAAGGTCCTGCAATGCCATCTTGGCAATAGCTGCACGCAACTGGAGCTTTCGGACTTTCTTCCTCATCTTATCTAGGTCTGACATAGATCCTTCCTGGAACAATGGTTTTGTTGATGCGCTCCATCTCGGGCTAGGCTTCAATGGCTGCAGTCGCATCGTCGACCAGTTTCGTACCGGCCTCAGCAAGTTTGCGGAAAGTCTCGAAGCCGAACCGGTGGACGTCTCGACAGAACGCCCAACCGCTGGAAACCCGCAGGGGCTTCATTCCAATTATTGGCGACGTCGACACGCCGGAGCGCTCCTCGATCGCAAGCGCTACGGCGGTGTAAAACATGTCGAGCCTCCACAGCGCGTCAGGATCGGGATCGCCGCCAAAGGGTACCGCACGTTGCTGTTGCCTGGTGATGATGAACTCGGCCAGCAGCTCGGCATCCGAATGGCCTTCCCATAAGCCGAAGGAATCCTGAGTACGAATGAGCCGCAGGAGGCATTTGACGAACGGGGAAGCAAGGGCCTCGTCGTCATTGTTGACAGCAGGGCCAACCGGAGGAATTTCGTTGTTCGTCATTTCAGTCTTCGTCTTCGAGGTACGATTTCCTTGCGATGCCCACTCCGGGTCCGCTTGCGTGGCCGACGAATGGCTTGGGCGGGCCAACCCCAAGAGTGCCCCGTGGCCGACCTCGACATGTCCACGAGTGCGAGACCTGCGGCGCGAATTCGCGGCGCACATCGTCTGCGCCGCGATCCGACCGGTGGTCAACGCAATTGAAATCCAACCTTCCGCAAGCCGCCGCCCTGCTGCATCGACATACTTGCTGCGAAGAGAGCTTCGATGGGCGGATTGGCCAGTGTTCAATTCCAATTGTCAGTCCCTTCGCGATTCTTGCTCAGGAAGTGACTTCGTTTTGAGTTTCGGGTGCCTTCTTTTGCGGAGCCACACAAAGATCCGCGTGACAGGCAGGCTCACCCGTGTAGTTGGCCAGTGCTTCGAGCAATGGGGTAAGATAGTACTGTTTGGTGTGGTCCGGAATTGGCCCCAGCCGGTCCACCGATTTCAGTGCCACCTCGATCAACTCGATTGCGCGATCTTTGTTGCCGCTCTCGTAATAATACTGAGCTACCGGGAGGTACCGGAGGTATTTAAACGGGCCATCGCCGTTCGGGGGATTGAGTGCCAGTATCTGTTCCGAGAGCTCGTTGCCCATCGCAAAGCGCTCCGCGCGCGGAAGATGGGAATTGTCCATCGTGGGATCGAAGAGTTGGTTGAGGGCCAAGGCCATCCACGACACCGCGTCGGACGTTTTGTCGATCGCGTCCTCGACCAATTCTCGCATGACCGGCATGCCGGTCTTGATGTCGCGCAGCTTGTGAAGCAGAAGATCCGCATGAATCTGCCGGAACTCACAAGAGTCTGGCATCAAGGCGAGGCCTTCTTCGATGGCCAAGAGCGCCGCCGTCCAATCCTCGGCCTGCATCGCCGGCTCAAGTTTGGCGTATATCGGCCCGGTAAGCGACATTTCGCGCGCTGCAAGTTGGTTATGCGCGATGCGCTTTGCATCGGCGGCTTTCGCTTCATAGCTGCTGCGCCAGCTGCCGTTAAGGACTTTCGGCAAAACGTCATCGAGTTCCGCCGGGTGGCCGATAAAAGCGATGTGGCCGTCGCGGTCGACCACGAACGAGGTGGGAATCCCAATCGAAGAGCTGGGATCCATCCAGAGCTTGTTCATTTCGCCAATGTAATCGAACCCGATACGATAATTCAGATTCGGGAACTCCTCGGTCAGCCAGGCATCCACGTTGGTCCGCGCCTCGTCTGCGGTAGGACCCTGTTCGCAGGCGGCAACTCCGACCGCCTCAAATCCGCTGCCTTCATATTTCTCCTGCAGTTCGATCAAATGGGGCATGGCGTCGACACATGGTCCGCACCAAGTCGCCCAAAACTCAACGAGGTAGACCTTGCCGGGCCGAAAGTTCGTGAGGGGCTCGCCACGCAGCCAGTTCTCCACTTTGATCGCAGGAGCCGGGGACCCCATACGCAGTTCCATCTTGGTGTCCAAAGTCATTCCACACCTTTCGTCTCTTTTGTCGCGGAATATTTTCCAGTCAAAATCGGACACGGTCTCGAGGGCATCGCTCCCTCTGGCTTGCTTCAGCGAAGCTCTCACCGTGTTGCCGCACATCAAGCTGCAACGGAGGTGCCAATTCCCTCAGCTCCGGTAAGCGGCGGGAAATGCTTTGAAATTCTCCACGAGGCCAAATGCGGCCGATTGTCGTGAACCCGACATGTCTTCTGCCGCTGTCGGGTTTCGCCCTATCACTCTTGAGAGCTTGGACGGCTCGCCTGTGATTAGACTGGCCTCGGCCCTCGAGCAGTGGCAGTTTGGCGCCAGTTCGAAAGCGCGAACTCGCCGGCTTGGTCCTCGTGCCGCCACCGCCGCGTGTGGATTCTTGCCCCGGAGTCAAAATTCGCCTCGCGGTTGCCAACGGCGGCATGCGCTCAATGCGCGTGGCGTTGAGCACCGACAGCACGTAATGGTACCAATTAGTGGATGCCCGTCGCTGCCTCCACTTCTCCAGCCAAGCGCTCGAACGACGCTACCTACCCACGTTCGAGCGCGACCGCGGAATCGCAGACTGCCGAACGTCAGCCGTTGCGAAAGGTGTAGCCGTACCCGTTGATCGCCGGTGCGCCGCCTAGATGTGCGTAGAGGACCCTCGATCCCTGTGGAAAGAAGCCCCTCTGGACGAGGTCGATCATCCCTTGCATCGATTTGCCCTCGTAAACGGGGTCCGTAATCATGCCCTCGAGCCGCGCGCACAAACGGATTGCCTCTTTGGTTTCCTCCGATGGAACGCCATAACCCGGGTACGCGTAGTCCATGAACAACACCACGTCTGCCTCGACAATTTCCGCTCCGAGGTGGACGAGCTTCGCTGTATTTTGGGCGATGCCAAGCACCTGCGCCTTGGTCTTGGCGGGCATGGCGGAGGCATCGATACCGATCACGTTGCGCTGTCGACCATCCTTGGCGAACCCGACGAGCATGCCGCCGTGGGTTGAACCAGTCACCGTACAGACGACGATATAGTCGAAGGCAAACCCAAGCTGCTCTTCCTGGGCACGCACCTCCTCAGCGAACCCCACATAGCCCAGGCCGCCGTATTTGTGGACAGAGGCGCCGGCAGGTATCGCATATGGCCTGCCGCCCCTTGCCTTGACTTCATAAAGTGCCTTTTCCCAGCTGCGGCGGATGCCGATGTCAAAGCCCTCGTCAACCAGGCGCACCTCTGCCCCCATGATGCGGCTCAAGAGGATATTGCCGACCCGGTCGTAGACAGCATCATCATGTGGGACCCAGCTCTCCTGGACCAGGAGGCATTTCATGCCGATCTTGGCGGCGACCGCAGCGACCATGCGCGTATGGTTGGACTGCACGCCACCGATTGTGACGAGCGTATCGGCATCTGACGCGATCGCGTCGGGCACAATGTATTCGAGCTTGCGCAGCTTGTTTCCGCCGAACGCGAGACCGGAGTTGCAGTCCTCGCGTTTGACGTAGATTTCCACCTTGTCGCCCAGATGCTTGCCGAGGCGGTCGAGCCTCTCGATCGGCGTGGGTCCAAAGGTGAGCGGATAACGTTCGAATTTTTCCAGCATGCTATCTCCAGCAAAAAAGTACCTGAACCTGCTACGCACCGGTCAGCCCAGGGGTATGGTCGCGTGTTAGCCGAACACAGATTCCCTATACGATCAGCTCAGTCATCAGAGGGTGACCAAAATTGGTGTGGGTCTGAGCACTGATCCTGTCATCCGCGCATCAAAGCAGCAGCACATGCTGGGCATTCGACCAAGCCGGGACACAGCTGAAAATTGCATTCCGCAGTTGATCAGAGTCAGACGACTGGTACCCGAGCTTTCCTGTAACCATCGGCATGCTGGCCCCTGTGGCGAGTTCCACGAGCGCGGCTAGAGGACTGCCAGATCAGAAAGAGCACGCGGCCGAAGTAGCCGGCCTGAAGCAGCAGCGAACAGGCCAGCGTCGTGACGACTGCCACACGGAGCGAATCCAAAGCGAAGTAAACCATCGACGCATTGCTGCACAGGACCAGCCCCACGAGCCGACAAAAAGATGAAGTGCACGCCGCTCCCCTGGTTTTCGCCAGATCATGTTGCGAGCTCGTCGGCCGGAACATGCGTCTGGCAGTTCTTGGGGCAGACGCGGCCGCAGGCTCCGCAGCCTATGCAGCGGCCGGCATCATCGACAACCATGATCATGCGATTGAGCTTGCCGTCGAAATCGTCGTCCTCGTCATCGCAGGGGCGAGGATTTCACCCGCATCATCAACGCCGTGAAGATGCATGACATCGCGCGAGCAGACCTTGAAACAACGGCAGCAGCCGATGCAGATTTGCTATCGATGGAGGTCAGGTACGGCGGCATCCAAATGGAGCCGTCACGGGTGGTGAATGTGCGCATCATCCTAAATTCTTCATTGAAGCGAGTTCTCTCTTGGCAACATCCAACTCGGCATAAACGGCTTGGGTTTTCTCGGCGACTTCCTGTATGTCGGCCCACTTGCCCGGCAGACCCTCGACGAGGTCCTGCAATGCCATCTTGGCAATAGCTGCACGCAACTGGAGCTTTCAGACTTTTTTCCTCATCCTATCTAGGTCTGACATAGATCCTTCCTGGAACAATGGTTTCTTGATGCGCTCCATCTCGGGCTAGGCTTCAATGGCTGCAGTCGCATCGTCGACCAGTTTCGTACCGGCCTCAGCAAGTTTGCGGAAAGTCTCGAAGCCGAACCGGTGGACGTCTCGACAGAACGCCCAACCGCCGGAAGCCCCCACGGGTTTCATTTCTATTGTCGGCGACGTCGACACGCCGGAGCGCTCCTCGATCGCAAGCGCTACGGCGGTGTAAAACATGTCGAGCCTCCACAGCGCGTCAGGATCGGGATCGCCGCCAAAGGGTACCGCACGTTGCTGTTGCTTGGTGATGATGAACTCGGCCAGCAGCTCGGCATCCGAATGGCCTTCCCATAAGCCGAAGGAATCCTGAGTACGAATGAGCCGCAGGAGGCATTTGACGAACGGGGAAGCAAGGGCCTCGTCGTCCCCGTGGACAGCAGGGCCAACCGGTTCATGAGGAATTTCGCTTTTCCCCAATTTCAGTACTCCTCTTGAAGGACGATCTCTTTTTCTGCGATGTGTGGTTCGGGCGCTTGCGTGGGCGGGGAATGGCTTGGGCGAGCCGATCCCACGCAACAGTGTCCCGTGGCCGACCTCGAGCACGTCCACCAATGCGAGACCTTTCACCGCGGCGCGAACGCCTGCGCCGCGGTTCGACCCGAGGTAAACGCAATGGAAATTCCACCTGCCGCAAGCCGCGCACTTTTGCGGCATCGACGTTATTGCTGCGAAGTGCGCCTGGGCGGGCGGATTTGCCGGTGTTCAATTCCAATTGTCATGCCCTTCGCGATCCTTGCTCAGGAAGTGACAGCGTTTTGAGTTTCGGAAGTCTTGTTTTGCGGAGCCACACAGAGACCCGCGTGACAGGCAGGCTCACCCGTGTAGTTGGCCAGGGCTTGGAGCAACGAGGTGAGGTAGCGCTGTTTGGTTTGGTCCGGCACTGGCTCCGAATGGTCCAGCGATTTGATTGCCACCTCGATCAACTCGATCGCCCGGTCCTTGTTGCCGCTCTCGTAATAATACTGAGCGACCGGAAAGTAACACCCGAATTTAAAGTCTCCATCGCCTTGCGGAGGATTAAGTTCCAGGATCTGTTCGGAGAGCTCCTTGCCCATCGCAAAGCGATCATCATGCGGAAGATGGGAGTTGTCGATCGTGGGATGGAAGAGTTGGTTCAGCGCCATCACCACCCAAGACATCGCTTCGAACTTTTTGTTGATCGCGTCCTCGACCAATTCGCGCATAAGCGGCAAGCCGGTTTTGATGTCGCGCAGCTTGTGAAGCAGAATATCCGCATGAACCCGCCGAAAATCAAAAGAGTCTGGCATCACGGCGAGGCCTTCTTCGATGGCCAATAGTGCCGCTGCCCAATCCTCGTCCTGCATCGCCGGCCCAAGTTTGGCGTATATCGGCTGACTCAGCGACGATTCGCGCACACGCGAGATTCGCTTTGCATCGACGGCTTTCGCTTCATAGCTGCTGCGCCAGCTGCCGTTAAGGACTTTCGGCAAAACGTCATCGAGAGGTGCCGGGTGGCCGATATAAGCGATGTGGCCGTCGCGGTCGACCACGAACGAGGTGGGAATCCCGAACGAAGAGCTGGGTTCCAGCCAGAGCTTTTTCATTTCGCCAGTGCAATCGAACGCTGTCCGATAATTCAGATTCGGGAACTTCTCGGTCAGCCAGGCATCCACGTTGGTCCGCGCTTCGTCCGCGGTTGCAGCCTTTTCGCAAGCTGCGACTCCGATAATCTCAAATCCGCTGTCTTTATATTTCTCCTGCAGTTCGATCAAATGGGGCATGGCGTGGACACATGGTCGGCACCAAGTCGCCCAAAATTCAACGAGGTAGACCTTGCCGGGCCGAAGGCTCGTGAGGGGCTCGCCACGCAGCCAGTTCTCCACTTTCAGCGCAGGAGCCGGGGACCCCATACGCAGTTCCATCTTGGTGTCCAAAGTCATTCCACACCTTTCGTCTCTTTTGTCGCGGAATATTTTCCAGTCAAAATCGGACACGGTCTCGAGGGCATTGCTCCCTCTCGCTTGCTTCAGCGGAGCTCTCACCGTGTTGCCGCACATCAAGCACGGCAAAGGGCATGCCAACCCTTCTTAGCTTCGGCAAGCGCCGGTACCGCCTTGAATAAGCGAGCCCTAACACGGCCAGCTGACGTTAACCTGAATGTCGGCTTTCGACGGCTCACCTTAGCGGCTGCCGTTTAGGAAGGTGAGAGTTTGGCTGGCCCGCTGGCGATAAGACCGGCTTCGGCGTCCTGGAGTAGTCGCACTTCGGCGATGGGGTCGAAAGTGCGGGAGAGGCTCGGTACCCTTGCAGCCACCGCCGCATGTGGCCCGGCGTCATAATTCGCGTCGCGGTTGCCAACGGCGGCGTTGGGCTCGATCCACGTGGCGTTGAGCCCGACAGCACGTAAAGCTGCATCGTGATTGAATGCCCTTTGCTGTTTCACGCCAAGCAGGAGTCGCGCGACGCTACCTTGCTCAAGCGCGAGCAGAGCGATCTGACGCCGTAGGAATATTGCTCGTCCCGCTTTTGCCGCCAGAGGCGGAAATCTTTCCTGAATGCCACCGCCGATCATCAATATCGACGAATCATATCCCGCTGCCCATTTGTTCGACTCCGAGGTCGGGCCAGCACTCCGTCAAGGGACGGTTGATGAACCCTAGATGCTCGGGATTGGCGCATGGCGCGCGCCGCAGAAGGCTGTCAAGGATGCGGCGCGCTCGCCAGGCCAGCAGCCCAAAGTTCGGATCAGCCAGCCCGCGCTGTCCAAGGCAGGCGTTCTGAACGAAAAGGCGTCGGTCTCGCGGTCCGTCCCAGTACACCGAAAAATCCTCGCCGATGGCGAGCTCATTGCCGATCTGTTCGAGGCGATCTGCGATCGGTTCTAGGAAACCCGGCAGCGGTTTCTCGTACCCGGTGGCCAGGATGACGATATCGGCGGTTACTTCTCCGATGTTGTCCAAGCCGCGTTGCAGCGTGAGCCTGTGCCCTGCTCCGGCATTGATGCAGCGCGACACGTTGCAACTTGGCCGCAATGTGATCTCGCATTGGTGTGGCTCGAGAAAGGCGTGGTGGTAGAGCGCCTGATAGACCGCGCGCAACTTGCTTTCTGAAATGCCCTCGGAGGCAAGCGCGAAACGCCGCAGGAACAGCTGTCGATGCACCTCGCTCATCGCAGCAAAACGATCCGAGAAGCATGGCGTGAACAGCCCGTTTGTGAACGCGTGGTCGTCGAAAGGCATCTCGCGCGTCAAGACCCATGTGATCGCCGCGGGCCGCCGTTCTTTCGGCCGGCCGACAAGGTGCAGTAGCAGCTCGGCTCCCGACTGTCCGCCGCCAACAACGCAGACATGCTTTTTTTGCACCTCAGGATTGATGTGGGCCAACTCAGATGAGTGGAACAGGTTGGGTCCAGTCCAGCCATGAAACTGAGGCGGAATTTGCGCCTGCTTGCCTATGTCGATGACGAGGTTTCTTGCATCAAGGACCGCGTTGTCCGTCCGCACGCGAAACTCGCCGTCAAAGCGGATTTCGCGAACGGCCTCGCCGCCACGGACAAGCGGATTCTTCTGGAACGCCCAGTTGAGATATTGGGCGAACTCGGCTCTAAGCACCCCGTGAAATTGCGCATTGAGGAAATTGTAAAGACGCCCGTTCTCGTGGAGGTAGTTTACGAATGTGTAGGCTGATCGCGGATTGACCAGAGTAACCAGATCCTGGAAGTGGCCGACCTGGAGCTCCGCGCAATCGAAAGCGCTGCCTGGATGTCCTCGGAAATCGACCTCCCGGTCCAGGAACAGTGCCCCTTGCGCAATCTCTTCCTGTATCTGACACGCAAGGCTCAAATTAGATGGTCCAGCACCCACACCAATACAAAAGAGGTCCACTTATCCTTACTCCTCTAGGAGTGTTTTCCAACTCAGCGGCATGTTGACGTCGATTGCCGGGCATTGAGCAATGCGAACCTCACAGGCATGCTTGAGCCGCGGTCCCGACTGAGAGGACAGCAAAAGCGTGTGCCGCCTTCCAGGTCTTGGGCTCAATGTCGGCGGCATCGACAGCGGCGCGGCGTGATCCGAACCCAAGAGCAGAAGGAAAGTGTGTGATGCTGTCGCGCGGCTCTTCCGGATCTTACGGCGGCTTCTAGCGCCGGCCTCCACCCCAGGAGTGGCTGTTTCCCTGCCACGACGGAAGCGGCTCTTTCTTTCGAGGGGCGTAACCATGGATAACGGCTCTTAATGCTTTCGGAGACTCCCATGCATGCGGCGTGCCGGATAAAGACCTGTCAAACCAACGAGTTCGCGCAGTTCCAGCTCGTCTGGAATCCGACATTGTCGCACGCCCGACGATCGGGCAGGGGAAGCTCCGCGGCAGCGGCCCTTGCACACCGCAGGCTGACAGGGACAGCCGCCGATTTGACGCGCGTCCGGGTACTGATAAGGGGCCTTCCAACAGGGTTCGCGCACGAGGCGGGGTCTCCTGGTACACCCGCCCTGTGGCTTGGCTGCGGTCTGCTGCAGCCGTTCGTCTTTACTGCCCGTTGCGGACGATCTCGCACGAGTTGGTTCACGAGAGCGTCGTGAAGCAGTCGAGGCGTCCGGTTTGGCTCTGACAAGCGTCGCAAGATGTTCGCGGATCCAGCCATGTCTCCGCAATCCGACCGGTAACCGACGACGACTTCGGACTGGTTGGCGGTCCTACGACCTGATCGGTGTTCCTACGGAGCTGATCAGCGAGCCAAAAACAGCGGCAATGTGGTCTTCCCAAAGCTCCAGCTCGGCGGACCGCCGAAAATCCGCTCACGCAGCCCACGGCTGCCATAAGCACCCATAACCATCATGTCAGCACAGATGTCGTTCGCGTGCTGGGTCAGCACTGTGCCCGCCGATTTGCCGGCGCTCTTAAGCAGGTCAACGGAGACCCGAGCACCGTGCCGAGTAAGATAGGCAGCGATGTCAGCTCCAGACTGCGCGCCTTTCCCGTTGTTTTGCGCCTTTGGATCGACCATAGCGACACAGACTTCCTTGGCAGCGGATAGGATACTAAGAGCTTCCCGAACCGCACGCGAGGCCTCTACACGCGAATCCCAGCCGACCAGCACGCGTCGAGGCGACAGCGTCGCCTTAACGCCCTTCGGCACGATGAGCACCGGCTTTCCGCTATCGAACAAGCAGCCGTTGACAACAGGAGGTCCGAGAGTCTCATCGTTGAGGAGGTCTCCTCCAACGATCGTCAGGTCAGCGCAGAGCGCCCGCTGTCGTGCCACTTCACCGAGGCTAGCCGGATCGCAATAGTCGGTGTCAACGTCACAGGAAAGCGACATAGCTTTCAGCCTTTTGAGGATATCCGCGGACCGTCTTTCCATTCTGGTCACGTCCTGTGAAAATTTCTCGATTTGCTGAAATCGATAGTTCGGTACTGCAATTGCCTGTGCACGTCCTGTATTCCATTCGGGGGGCGGAGACGACATCAAGAGCAATGGAGGCGGTATAATGAGTACCGATAGGTGCGCGCCGACCTCGGCACACAGTCCGGCAGCTGTTGTGAGGTCCTCATCAGAATGATCAGCACCCGTCACACTGAATATGCTTTTAAATTCCATTTGCCTGCTTCTCCTGGTCTTCGTTAGGAGCGCCTCAAAGCGGCAACACCGCTCTCAGGAGGAAGAGAGAGCGGCACCACGTTCGATCACCGATTTCAGTCGTCCGGCTTCTCGAGCGAGTAGCCGGCCGACCTGACGGTGCGAATGACGCTGCCGGGCAAGGCCGTTTTCAGCGCCCTCCTGATTCGGCTGATATGGACATCGACGGTGCGTGCACCGACATGAATGTTGGGCAGCCAGGCCGCCCCGATAAGCTCGTCCCGGCTGAAGACCTTGCCGGGGGCCTCAATCATAAGCCGCAGCACGTTGAAATCGATCCGTCCGAGATGGATGTCGTGGCCATTACCGCGAACCCGATGGGCATCGAGCTTCATCTCCAGGCCTCCACAACAAATCCAACTGTCGTTTTCAACCCCGTTCGGACCACGCTTGGTCAGCCCGAGCCTCGCCCGCAGGCAGTCGAGCAGCTTGGCCGGAGCCACCGGCCGCACAAAGCTCTCAACGCCTGCCTTCAAGAGATCGAGGTGCTGGTGCTCGGCGCCAGGCGCGATCAGGGCGATGATAGGCAGGTCGGTGGTGCGCGGTTCCCGCTTGAGGTGGGCGCAAATTGCGGACCCGTTTATGCTGGCTGGGTCGCAATCCAGCACTACGGCCTGAAGCTCCCGTTGTTCGGCCAAGGCCAGCGCAGCCTTCGCGCCGTCTGCCGTCTCACTGCTGAAACCGTCAACCTCCAGTATGTGGCTGTAGAGCAGATAGAACTCGGCATCTTGCGAGCAGATCAGGACCAGCGGCTTCTTCATCGGCGATACCCCAACAACCTGGTCGGCCTCGAGTCCCTGGATCGAGGGGACTGGCCAACATAGTTTCTCGGGTCCGTCATGATGGCCTTTCTCGAAAATCGCGCCCATCATGCCAGCGCCACGTGGGGAAAGGTTTCGATGACTGAAATCGCATCGTCGACCAGCTTCGTACCGGCCGTGGCGAGCTTCAGGAGCGTCTCGAAGCCAAACCGGTGGACATCGCGCAGCGTTTTGGACAAAACGACCAGCCGTCCGGTCGTGAAAAGCACCCGACCAAAACCCTCATGGCTCACCTGGATCATCGGCGATGCCATAAGGCCGCAGCGCTCCTCGATCGCAAGCCCGATGGCGGCGTAGTACTTGTCGAGCCTCCACAGCACGTCGGGATCGGGATCTCCGATGATTGGGATCCCTCGGCGCTGTTCCTTGGTAATGATGAAGTCGCCCAGCAGCTCAGCGTCCGCTTTGCGTTCCCACGAGCCATAGGAATCCTGAGAACGGATCAGCCGCACGAGGCATTTGACGAACGGGGTGCAAAGAGCCGCCTCGTCTTCGGCGACAGCTGGGGGGATTGCGGGGTCAGGCATTGGCGTCCTCCTCTTTTCAGTCCTCGTCCTCGAAGGACGGTTTCTTTTCGGCAATGCCCGCTCGCGCCAGCACCTTGCGCAGCCAAGGCGGAGGACACGTCCTGAGCATCATCTGCGTGCGCAAGAGCACCTGTGGGATCGATTGGGGCTCCGCCACTTTGATCGGGTGGATTTTTGCCGCGACAAGCTTGGCTGCCGAAGGGCCGCCAATTGCCAGACAAAACAGGATCTGACAGCCCTTGAGCGCATCCACCTTTGGCGTGATGCGATCATCGCGCTCGGCCCGATGCTCCCCGCTTTCATCGGACACGTCATCGAAGGCCACGGCTTCTACGAGATTCCATTCCTCGCGCGTCACGTCGTAGACAGCAAAGCGCCTGGCCGACCCGAAATGGGCGTTGAGGTCCTGCATGTCCTGAGTGGCGATCGCAACGCGCAATGCGCCCTTACGTCGTTCAGGCATCGGGGCGAAAACCTCACTACTGACCAGCGAGAGGCGGCGAACAGCGTTCATCGTGATATTTCTCGATTACGGAGTGGATCAAGCGCCTCAGGAGTGGGCGCGTGTTGGTTGGCCTGGAAGATGCTGGCGACCTCGAAGATCATGTCGCGGGTGCCCTGATAGAGAATTGCGAGCTTGTGCTGGCTGCCTAGTCGATCGAAGACCGGGAACCCGATGCGCATGAGCGGAATTCGGAGCCGCTCCGATGCTTGGCGCCCGTGCGAATGCGTGACAAGCAGGTCAGCACCGACGGCAAGACTTTCCAGATCGCCGAGATCGCCGATCTGAACCGAAACCGCCGGGACTTTCTCGAGAATTTTAGACCTGTCGGTCGTTGTGACGGCCGCGGCTATCTCGGAGCCGAGGCCAGCAAAGAAGGTCGCAAGTTGGAACAGCTGGTCTGGTTCGGCAGCGATGGCAATTTTCTTGCCGCCGAAATGGAAATGTCCGTCGAGCATCGCGTCCTGCAATTGCGCCCGGCGCCGGCGCACGCGGGCCGGTACCGCCGCGCCCGAAATCGCAGACAGCAGCGACACGAAGCGGTCCGTGTCCTGCAGCCCAGTCAGTGACTGGAACAACACGTAAGGCACGCCGGTCAACCCGTGCAGCGCTTTCGCCGGGCGGCGCATGTGCTCACCGATGGCGATGCATTGCATGGCCGTGCCCAACTCGCGAATGTCTTCGACGCTGGTGCCGCCGTATGTGGTCGCTACCCAGCGGTCAGGAACCGTACCGTCGAGCGAGCCTGAAATGTCGGGCAGAATAACCGGCTTGAGCCCAAAGCTTTCAACCATGTCACGCATATGCTCGATGTCGGCGACAGTGAGGTTGCATCCGGGCAGGATCGCGATCTTCTTCGGCTGCCGCGCACGTTCGCCCGAGCCTGTAATCCCTTTGATCATTGCGGTGACTGCCTTGGCCCAGCCCTCTTCGATCGCGCCGTCAAAATCCGGCGTGTTGGCCAGCACGACCTCCGTACCCGCAAGCTCTTGCGTGTGCTTCAGCTTGATGTTCGCAATATCACTCGCGCAATCTTCGCCACGCGTCTCCACCAGCGCGGTCGTGCACACCCCGATCAGCTTTGGCTTCGTGCGGTTCTTGAGGTTGAGGATGGCTTCTTCAAGATGGTCGGCAGCGCCGAGGATGGTCGCCACCTCATCCATCGCTGTTGTCTGCAATGGAATCGTTTCTTTGAAGTGCCGTACGAAGAGCACGAGCGCGAAGCTTGTGCATCCCTGGCTGCCGTGGAACAGCGGCATCGCGCCGTCGACCCCAAGAAAGGCAAAGGCGGCACCCAGCGGCTGCGACGACTTCAGCGGGTTCACCGCCGCGGATTTGGTCTGGGGAAGGATGCGGGCCATCGGTCGCCTCAACACTCGCTGAACTCGTGTGCCGTCGCGCCGGCGAATTCATCGAACAGGTGCCCGGACTCCTTCTTCGTGCATGGCAGTTCGTCTTTTAGATCAGGCTGGCAATCCCACGGGGCCGGCTGGCGCACCTGAGACCAGACCGGATTGTGAATGGCGAGGTCGATCTGGCGTACGAGTTCCACCATGCCGGCATAGCCGGCATAAGGGTGCTGGCGCTCCTGGTTGATATCGAGCCAGGGCGTCTTGGCCTTGAGCGCAATGAATTGCGTGCGACCGCCCGACAGCATGATATCGGCCCTGTGTTCAGAGAGCATGGCGTACAGCTCGCGCGCAGCCATGTATTCGAACATATGCTTGTCGTGCTTGAGAACTTGTTTGATGCGCTCCTTGTCCTGCACCGTAGATTTCTTGACCGAGGTGCCGACGATCTCGATTCCGATCTCCATCAGCGCACGGACAACCGACCAGGACTTCACACCGCCTGTGTTGAGCAGCACGCGCTTGCCTTGGAGCCTTTGCCGGTAGGATTCGAGTTTCTTCCACGCGATCGCCTCCTGCTGCGCGATCAGCGTCTCCGTGCGCTCGAGGATCTCCGGATCGGCGCCCTTCCTCACCAGCAGCCTGACAAGGTTGCGAAGAGCTTGCGATGTGTCGGAGATGCCATAGAAGGAGCCCTCGAAGAACGGGATGTCCCAGCGCTCCTCCATCTTGCGGGCAAGACTGATCAGCGCGGTCGAGCACACGATCATTGCCGCCCGGGCGCGGTGCGCGGAAGCAATGTCGCGGTAACGCGCATCGCCGGGAATGCAGGCGCGCACCCGGATGCCGAGCCGATCGAGGAGCGGCTTTACAAGCCAGAATTCGCCCGAGAGGTTGAATTCGCCAAGGATGTTGATGTCGTAGGGCCCGGGGTCGTCGGGTTCGACCGTGCCGATGACATGATCGAGCAACGCCTCGGCGGCGAGCTTGTTGCCGAGGTTCTTGGAGCCTGCCAGGCCAGGCGCATTGATCGGCACCACGGCCAAACCGAACTTTTCCGTGGCGCGTTTGCACACGGCCTCGATGTCGTCACCGATCAGCGCCGTTACGCAAGTTGAGTAAACGAAGATCGCCGGCGGCGCGTATGTGTGCTTGATCTCGCGGATCGCCTTGAAGAGTTTCCGCTCGCCCTGCCCCATCACCAGGTCGAGTTCGGTGAGGTCGGTCGTGAAGCTTGTCCGCCACAAGGTCGGCCCTGACGAAACCGCACCACGGTTGTCCCAAGAATTGCCCTCGCAGGCGAGCGGCGCATGGACCAGATGCGCAACGTCGGTGATCGGCTGCAGGACGATCTTGGCTCCGTCAAAGGCGCAGCCGCCGGCTGCCGCCCCTGGTGTCAGCGACTTCGAGCAGCCCTCCTTGCGCGCCTTGGCATCTTTGCCACGGTTCTTATCGCAGGCGGGCTCATCGAAGGCGTCCTTGATTTTGGCGCTGAGGGAGGACATCGCTCAGCCTCCCCAGTCCATTGGGCAAGGAATGGCCTCGGCGAAAAGCCGGCCACGGCTCTTAGCGCGTGAGGTCATAGGAATAATCCGTCACACCCGTCTCGCTCGTCTCGCGATCGAGTTTGTCGAAGATCTTGTCGAGGATCGTCGTCAGCACGCGCAACGCGCCCTGGTAGCCAAAGAGCGCAAAGCGGTGATGATGGTGCCGATCGAAGATCGGAAACATCAGCCGGATCAGCGGCGTTCCGGTGTCGCGCTCCAGGTACTTGCCGTAGGAATTGCCGATCAAAAGGTCCACCGGCTCGGTAAAGAGCAGCGAGCGCAGCGCCCACAGGTCCTTGCCCGCCCAAACCTGGGCAGCCTTGCCGAAAGGCGAGGATGCTAGCAGCTTCTTCAAATCGGCTTCCCATGCCGAGGTGCCATTGGTGGCGAGGCAATGGGTTGGCTCGCCGCCGGTCTCCATGACAAAGCGGGCCATTGCGTGAACGAAGTCGGGATCACCGTAGATGGCGTATTTCTTACCATGCAGCCAGGATTGGCTGTCCGCCATGGCGTCTACCAGTCGGCCGCGCTCGAGGCGAATTGCCTCGGGAATCTCCTTGCCGGAAATCGCCGCGACCTCCATCAGGAATTCGTCCGTCGCCTGAACGCCGAGCGGATAGTGGAACGAGGCCGTCGCCTGCCCGACCTCCTCGCAATAGCCCAGTGTCTTTCGGGTGTTGTGATGCTGCAGCGAAAGCGTTGCCTCGGCGTTGAGGGCCTTCTTCACCTCGTTGATCTTCGTGCCCCCGTCATACATGCGGTATTCACCGTCCGAAGGCGTATCGAACTGGTCAGAGGCATCCTGGATCAATGTATAGGACACGCCCATTACATCGAGCAGGCGCTTGAGCTCCCGGTTGTTGCCGACGCAGAAGCCGTCGAAGCCCGGAATGATGTTGATGGTTCCTTCGATTTGCGTACGCTCCTGACCTTTCCAGAAGTGCTCCAAAATGCCTTTGACCATGTTGTCATAGCCGTCGACATGACTGCCAACGAAGGCCGGGGTGTGGGCAAAGGGCACGTCGAAGTCGCGCGGGACTGAATCTTCGTCCTTGGCGTTCTGGATGAAGCTGTGCAGGTCGTCGCCAATGACCTCTGCCATACAGGTCGTCGACACGGCAATCATCTTGGGGTCGTAGAGCTGGTAGGTGTTGGCGAGCCCGTCGACCATGTTCTTCAGGCCGCCAAACACCGCCGCATCCTCGGTCATTGAGGAGGAGACCGCCGCGGCAGGCTCCTTGAAATGGCGCGACAGGTGCGAGCGGTAATAGGCGACGCAACCTTGGCTGCCGTGGACGAAGGACATGGTTCGCTCGAAGCCGGCGGCAGCGAATACCGCACCCAGCGGCTGGCAGGCCTTGGCCGGGTTCACGACAAGCGCTTTGCGGGCGAGGTTCTTTTCGCGGTATTCCCACGTCTGGGTGAAATCGCGCTGATCGGAAACGATTTCATCGGGGTGCGGACATTCGAAGTTTAGCTTCTTCTCAGCGAGCATCTTTCTGTATTCCGGCTCGCGGAACAGGGGAGCGTGATCGAGAATTTTTTCAGCCGACTGCGGCATGATGATTACCTCTTTTGCATCTGGCTGCGCGGGACGGCAGCTCAGGACGTCAAGACGTTCCAGGCTCCGGCGGATCAGAGGCCGCGGGAGTTCACCGTCTCAGTGGGAGACTGGGGCTGAAGCAAATGTTTATTCGGCAGCCATCGCCCGCTCATCGCCCCGGCTTCTTTTCCAAGGCGCGTGGAATAGGTCCCAGACCGGGTTGTTAATGGCGAGATCCACATCACGTGCGAAAATGGCAAAGCCGTCGTAGCCGTGATACGGGCCTGAATAATCCCAGGAATGCATCTGGCGGAACGGTATGCCCATCTTCTGCACCGGGTATTTTTCTTTGATTCCCGAGCCGACCAGATTTGGGCGAATCCCTTCGATGAATTTCTCCAACTCATAGCCGGTCACGTCATCGTAGATCAGCGTGCCGTTCTTCACGTAGTGGCCGGTGCGCTGATAGTCGTCGCTGTGGGCGAATTCATAGCCGGTGCCCACGATGACCATGCCGAGGTCCTCGTAGGCCGTGACGACGTGGCGGGGGCGCAGGCCGCCGACATAGAGCATCACGGTATTTCCTTCCAGGCGCGACAGGTACTTGGCGATGACCGCATCAACAAGCGGCCTGTACTTGGCAATGACCTTTTCGGTCTTCTCCTCGATTTCCGGCCCAAAATGCTTGGCTATGTTGCGCAGAGAGGCTTCGATCTGGGAGGGACCGAAGAAATTGTACTCCATCCAGGCGACGCCATACTTTTCCTCCATATGCCGACAGATGTAATTCATCGACCGGTAGCAGTGGATAAGATTGAGCTTAGCCTTCGGGGCGCGCTCGATCTCTGCGAGTGTGGCGTCACCCGACCAGTTGCCAACCACGCGCAGCCCTATCTCCTCAAGCAGTATGCGCGAGGCCCAGGCATCGCCGCCGATATTGTAGTCGCCGATGACGTTGACGTCGTAGGGGCCGGCCTCGAACTTGACATCCTTTTTGTCGAAGACCCAATCCCGGATTGCATCATTGGCGATGTGGTGGCCAAGCGACTGCGAGACGCCGCGGAAGCCCTCGCAGCGTACCGGCACGATCGTCTTGTCATACTCCTTGGTCTTTTTGCGAGAAACGGCCTCGGTGTCATCGCCAATCAGGCCGATAGGGCATTCGGACTGCACGGTGATGCCGTTGTTGAGCGGAAACAAGACTTCAATCTCGTCAATGATCTGTTCCAGCTTCTTGTCGCCGCCGAAGACGATGTCCTTCTCCTGGAAATCGGAGGTGAACTGCATTGTCCCGAACGTGTCGACGCCCGTTGTACCGACGTAGTAGTTGCGGCGCTGCGACCAAGAATATTGGCCGCAGCCGACCGGGCCGTGCGAGATATGGACCATATCCTTGACTGGCCCCCACACCACGCCTTTCGAACCAGCATATGCACAGCCGCGAATCGTCATCACCCCCGGAATGGACTTGATGTTCGATTTGACGTCGCATTCGGAAAGGACCTCGCTTTCCCCGCCAGCCTCGTTGCCGCTCTTTGCGACGTTGAGGTGCTTCTTGCGGCGCTTCGCCGCCTTGTCGGGATAATGCGACAGCACCTCTTCGATAAGCTTCGCATGAAGAGCACCGTCATTCTCGTATTCCCGGCTCATGAGTCCCCCTTTCAAGGTTGGGTGACGCCTCAAAGAATAGGCGCCGTTCTCTGCAAGGCGCGCCGATTCATGGCAGCGCTAATGTCACTACTGGGCCGCCGCCTTCGCCGCTTCCTTGGAGTGAAGCTCGGCAAGCATCTGCTCGTCGGTCTTCATGATGCCGAAGTCGAGCAGCATCTCCTCCAGCTCCTCCATGGTGATCGGCGTCGGGATCGTACCCTGGCCCGAATTGGCGTGGATCTTCTCGGCCAGAGCGCGGTATTCCCCTGCCTGCTTTGAGTCCGGCGCGTACTGGATCACCGACATCTTCCTGAGTTCGGCATGTTGGACGATGTTGTCGCGGGGCACGAAGTGGATGAGCTTGGAATTCAATCGGCCAGCCAGTGCTTCGGCCAGATCGAGTTCGCGGTCGGTTTGACGTTCATTGCAGATCAGCCCGCCCAGCCGCACACCGCCCGAATGGGCATATTTGAGGATGCCCTTGGCGATGTTGTTGGCGGCATAGAGCGCCATCATCTCGCCGGACATGACGATATAGATCTCCTGGGCCTTGCCTTCGCGGATCGGCATGGCGAAGCCGCCGCATACCACGTCGCCGAGGACGTCATAGGAGACATAATCGACATCGTCATAAGCGCCATTCTCCTCGAGGAAATTGATCGAGGTGATGACGCCGCGGCCGGCGCAACCGACACCCGGCTCGGGGCCGCCGGACTCCACGCACTTGATGCCTCTGTAGCCCACCTTGAGCACGTCCTGGAGTTCGAGGTCTTCCACCGAGCCTTCCTGTGCGGCGAGATCCAGGACGGTATCCTGAGCTTTCGAATTCAGGATCAAGCGTGTGGAATCGGCTTTGGGGTCGCATCCTACGATGAGGATTCTCTGCCCGAGGTCGACAAGGGCAGCGAGCGTATTTTGGGACGTGGTGGACTTGCCGATGCCGCCTTTTCCGTAAAAGGCGATCTGACGCAGACCTGACATAATAGCTTTCCTTCCTTCGTTCTAATTATCGCGACTGCCCGCGACACAAGTGCCGATAGGCAGCTCGTGCCGCCTCACACCAAGCATCGCAAAAAGCGTACCAGCGTGATCGGCCGATCCCAGAAGAAACTTTGTCATTAAATTCCAGCCGCTTAGACGGCGGCAAAACGCGCGAACGGGCCTTTCAGGCGTCTGTCACGGACACGACAAAGCCGACACAGATTGTCGTGCGCCATCCAAACCGCCGTGTGTCGAGCTCGAAGCGGGAGAATGGGGAAGTTAGCCCAAAGCTGATGGCGAGACCATCGGAAGACATCGGCTCTTGTCTTTCCAGCCTGCCATTGATCGGGCGGTCGCTGGATGAGCAGGAGCCTGGGGCTTGACCGCGGCGCGGGTAGTTCAGGCAGGCTTACAGAGCGGGAACGCCGGCGGCCGATAGACATCCGCGCTTAACCTTTCATAGCCCGTCTACAAGTTGGTTCCGCCGACGCGCTATATGGAAGCCAAATAATTCAGTAGCTTAGCCGAGAGCATTGATTTTTTCAGAAAGATACGTGTTATACGCGTATGAACCGCCGAACCCATGGTCGGCGCCCTCATGCGCGTGAGACCCCGTTGTGGGCGAGGCTCGCGACTGGCTGCACGATCCTAGCCGGCCTGCTTGCCATTGAGTTTGGTCCCGCCGCGGTAGGCTGCGGCATCAAGGGCAACATCAGCTACAACACTGGCAAGAAGATTATCACGTTCTTGGACAGGAATCTTACTGGGAGACACGCATCAACCTATTGAAGGGCGAGCGGTGGTTTTGTTCAGAGGAAGCTGCACGAAAGGCGGGCGGGCGGGCTTCGAGAGGTTAGTGTCGCGGCAGCTTGCAGATCTGCCCACGGGGCCGCCACGATCGCAAAGTGTGTACAAAAGCGCCCTCTCTGCCGAACTGAACAGTGCTCACGGCCATAGCCTCGGATGAGCCCGACTGGCTTGACCTCTGCATGATGAGAGCAGCTTTTACACCAGGTGCGCAGCACATGTCTTTAACGAACGCATCGTCTTCAAGAATATAGAGAGCAATTCGGAAAACCGAGTAGTTGGCGGCGAAGCTAGGAGAAGGTATACACTACCCTCTTGTTACCCCAGAGTAGAACGTGCAGCTGCGGCAAGACGCGGGCTTCGAACCACCTGTCGCTGGTCACCTTTTCTACCAGCGGTTCCATGCGCATCATATTCCGTCGGACTCGACAGAGACGTCTTCATTACCACGGCGGGGCGGCGTGTGATTGCCGGGTTGCAGACAAACCTCGCCGCGACGTATTTGGGACGAGTGGTGTCGGCACCGAATCCCTATCATTTAGACTAGCCAGCTTGGGGAGCGCCGTCAGACCGCCAGACCGGAAGAGGAGGCTTCGCGCCAACTTGTGCCAAGAATGTTGGACCGTGCGGAACCGCTGGGGCGGCGCTCAACTCTGGCGCAGGATGAAGCGTCGATTGGGTGAATGAATAGGGCGCGCGTTCGACGGGTAGAGTGAGGCAAATCGCTGGATGTCTGCCGGATCAACGTCAACCGGTTCCATCGCCACCATCCACTCGACGTTTTCGGTGCACGGCGGCGTCGTCAGTGAGCCCTCATAAGTCCAATAGCCAAGCGAGGCTGGCAGAAGCCAGTTGGGATTCACCTCGTCGATCGTCACCTCCCCATTCGGCAGTTCGGGAAAGGCCGCAGCAAGGGCAGCAAAGCTGGCATTTGTCGCGCCGGGCGTTAAAAAGACGCCCAGCACGCCCAGAGTACCACTTTGCGTGTCCTTGTGAACGAAATGCACCTCCATCGGGAAGCTCTTGCCCGCCACGTGATGTTCGCTTGGCGCATGGAAATGGAACTGTACCAGTTCGTAGACACGATCGCCGCGGGTCAGCGTGCTGCCTTGTGGCATATTGATTTGAATGGTGTGGCCGTTGTTCACCATATTGCCGCCGCCCTTGTGCCAGCCGATGGCGATATGCGGGATATCCGCCTTGACCGCGCTGTTGATATTGATCGGCGATTGCTGCGTGCCGGCAGAGCATACGAAATTTTCCTTATCCAGATCAGCCCAGTGCTCCGGTCCGACCGGACCGGTGTACCCCCAATGGGCACTGGTCGCTTGGGCGGCTTGAACGCAAATCCGGCATGCGCCGAGCGCAACCAACCCTTTGATCAGGTGACGACGATACATATTACTTTTGCTCCTCTTGCGAACTGATGTTGGTGGCTGCCCTAATGGACGCGTGATGGCCAATCGGCGCGGCCAGTATTGTCCTTTGCAACTGATAGATGCCCGCACGCCTTGGCGTGCTTTCATAAGTGCGGCTGCCGTTTCTCGGCTGGCCGGCTTCTGCAGCCCGCAACGGGGGCAGTTTCAACCAGCTAAACGATAAAAAATTTTAGCAGACCAGCGCTTGACCCCCGCCGCAAAGGCACAGGCGAAGGTGATCACTGCGCGGCTGCCGTTCGCGCCGGAGGCCGCATCGCTATACTTTACACTCGCTGCCCAAGGAGACGCAGGCGACCCCAATACGTTTTCATCGCTACTCCCGACGCAGCCGACCCACGCCACGAAAACGTTGCTATATTTCACGTTGGGCCAATGAGGAAATCGATCTTCTTTATGGAAGGCATTTGCGCAATGGATGCATTCCCATGCTGACAGTCGTGCGTCAGGCCGGACAATGAGATACATCGATAAGAGCTGGACAAGGATGAGGGGATGACGTGCTTGCGACGGAGCAGGTGGGGCGAGAAGGCCAGTTCTTGCGGATTTCAACTTTGCGTGACGACAGCTCATCGGAGTCAAGGTGACACACGCCGGCAGCGGGGTGTCCGGGCGGTTTCCAGCCGCACAATCGCGAGACCGCTGACGCGAACAAAGCTCGGCTGTACTCGGCACGCGAAGAGAGCCTGCCAAGCCGTTGGAGCCCGGCCTTCCGGTGCGACGCAAGCCACAGACTAGACCGCCCTCTTGTTACCCCAAAGCAGAACGTGCAGCTGCGGCAACACGCGGGCTTCGAACCACCTGTCGCTAGTCACCCTTTCGACAAGCCATTCCATTCGCATCATTATTCCGTCCAAGTCGACAGAGGCGTCTTCACTGCCAGGGAGCGGCGGCGTGTGATTGCCGGGTTGCAGATAGATCGGAAGGTGCGGATATCTCGCCGCGACTTCTTTGGCGTAGGCATAGTCACTCTCGTCGAAAACGACGAGCTTGAGCACGATTTGCGGCTTCTCTTGCGCCGCTTCGAGGCATGCATCAAACGCAGCCCAACGGGTCGTCATCTCGCTGGACGGCGGCTTTGGGCTAAGGGTCAGCACGTCAAGATCCGCAAACCACTCCCTCACCACGGAACCCTGCGTTTCCAGTGCAAAACGATAGCCCTCGCGATGGCCTCGTTCTATGAGGGGACCGAACGGCTGAATGGCCGGGTTGCCGCCTGACAAGGAGACCATAACCGGCCTGCCGCCGGAAAGCGCATGGACGGTTTGCCACACGGCATCGATCGGCATCGGTAGCCATTCATGGCGATACTGATTGTCCACCGCGTGAAGGCTGTCGCACCATGAACAGCGATAATCACATCCGCCGGTTCTGATGAACACCGTCGGCAAGCCGATGAGCACGCCCTCGCCCTGGATAGTCGGCCCGAATATCTCGCTCACACGGATTGCGGGATGCATGTCGGTCACGGACGGTATTCCGCCCAAGTTTTCGGTGTTTCGCTAACGCGCACGGCCGCGGTCTGCGGCAGACGTGCCTTGCACCATTCATAGAAATGTCTGGCCAGGCATTCCGCCGTGACCTTCTCATGTCCCAGCACGTCGTTGAGGTGCCGATGGTCGAAGCTCTCGTCAATGTAGCGTTTGAGCGGCGCCAGATCGTGATAGTCGCGCACGAAGCCGTGGGCGTCCAGTTCCTTGGCCGACAGCTCCACTACGACGACATAGTTATGCCCGTGCAGGCGCGCGCATTGATGGTTGGGAGGCAAGGAGGTGAGCTGATGCGAGGCCGAGAAGTGGAATTCCTTGCTGATGTGGAACATTACGCGCGCCTCCTGCGCAGCGCCTCAAGCCAGAAATCGGCGTCCTCGTAGTCGGTGGGATCAGCGTGCCCGGCGAGATGGAACGCTTCGCGCCGCTCGACGCAGGTCCCGCATCGTCCGCAGTGACGCACGCCGCCCTTGTAACAGGACCAGGTCTCAGCAAACGGGGTGCCGTATCTTGCGCCATCCGCAACAATGTCAGCTTTTCCGAGATTCACATACGGTGCATAGAGGCGTATCTGCGCATAGCCGTCGAGCGCGCGGTCTTGCATTGTCTGGAAAGCTTCAATGAAGGCCGGACGGCAATCGGGATAGATGAAATGGTCCCCACCATGCACGGCCGCCGCCACCGCTTCGGCGCTGTGGGCGGCGGCGAGACCGAAGGCGATTGCCAACATGATGGCATTGCGGTTCGGCACCACCGTAATCTTCATCGTGTCTTCGGCGTAGTGGCCGTCCGGCACGTCGATACTGCTAGTCAGCGCTGAGCCGGAAAGGCCACGGCCAATTTCGCCGATGTCGATGATCTGGTGCGGGACCTTCAGTCGCTGCGCGCAAAGAGCGGCGAAGCCCAATTCCTTCCTGTGCCGTTGGCCATAGTCGAAAGATAGAAGGCCGGTGAGTTCGTGCTCCGCTGCCACCATGTGAGCAAGGGAAACGGAGTCCAATCCGCCAGAGCAGACGGCGAGAGTCTTCATCATTGGTATCCTTGTTTTGACCGGGTAAGGCTGCGACCGGAGATTTCTCTGCGCCCCCACTACTCCAGCGACTCAGTTTTGTGAACCGGGAGAATTTGCGCTCAGCCCGATTGGAACGGGAGTGCGTCGCGTCCAACACGCGTGATCAATAAAAGTTGAGCGCTTCAGCAGTTTGTTTCGCATCGCGCCAACTTTCGCAACCTGCTGTCCGATCGTCGACTTCGAGACAAGGTGATGTTCGGCCGACATCGGCTGACTCTTAATTAAGCCGCAGAACACATGTTGGCTTTCTGGCCTTCGCTTGTGCGGTTGGCGAGGGCGACATGGATGCCAGCAAATTTGACATTGGCGACATCCGCCTGGAGAACCCTGCGCGGCGCGATTGAGGCCGCAGGCGAGCCTGCTCTAACTGCCGCCCTACAGTCCCGACTTCAATCCGATTGAGAACGCCTTCGCCCAACCTAAGGCGCTGCTGCGAGCAAAGGCCGAGATAACCATCAAGGCTCTATGGGACTGACGTTGCCCCAGCAGTTTTGAGTTCGTTTCCGGCGTGGGTTGTGCCCTGCTGGGCGGGTGAAGCGACGGGCGCTGGCGCGGAGCCTTTGGCATAGCGCAGCGCGAGCGACCGTCGCGGATTGAAGGTGCTGGCGAACTTGGCCGGGGTCTGCCAGGGGGGAGTGCGGCCGCGCGGTGTTGTAGTCGGCGTGCCACAGGGCGATGGCTACGCGCGCCTGAGCCAGCGAGGTGAACAGCGTCTCGTTGAGCAGTTCATCGCGCAGTCGGCCGTTGAAGCTCTCGATGAAGCCATTCTGCATCGGCTTGCCGGGCGCAATGTAATGCCATTCGACGCGGTTCTGATCCGCCCAGGAGAGGATGGCGTTCGAGGTGAACTCGCTGCCATTGTCGCTGACGATCATCCTGGGCCGGCCCCGCTCGGTGATGAGCCGTCCAATTCGCGGGCAACCCGCATGCCCGAGAGAGACGTATCAACGATGAGTGCGAGGCACTCTCTCGTGCAGTCGTCGACGACGGCCAGGATGCGGAAGCGGCGCCCGTCGGTGAGCTGGTCCGATACGAAGTCGAGCGACCAGCGCTCGTCGGGCCTCAGCGGCACCAGCATCGGCGCCCTGGTCCCGATCGCCCGCTTGCGGCCGCCACGGCGGCGACGGCGAGCTTCTCCTCCCGATAGAGCCGGAACAGCTTCTTGTGGTTCACGACCAGGCCCTCCCGCCTCAGCATCACGAGAAGACGCCGGTAGCCGAACCGGCGACGCTCCTGCGCGATCGGCCTTCATCCGCTCGCGAACCTCGCGGTCGTCCGGCCTGCTGGTCTGGTAGCGAACCGTCATGCGGCAACAGCCGATGGCTTTACACGCCCGCCGTTCGCTCATCCCGAAGCCTTCCTTCAGGCGAGCGACAGCTTTCCGCTTGGCGGCGGGCGTCACCATTTCTTTCCCACAAGGTCCTTCAACGCGGCATTGTCGAGCATGGCGTCGGCCAAAAGCCGCTTCAGGCGCGTGTTCTCGTCCTCCAGCGCCTTCAGGTCGCCGAGCCTCGGTGACATCCATCCCGCCGAAGCGGGCCTTCCAATTGTAGATCGAGGCGTCGCTGACCCCGTGCTTGCGGCACAGATCGCCAACCGATACCCCGGCCTCGTGTTTCTTCAAAATTCCGATGATCTGCTCTTCAGAGAAGCGGCTGCGTTTCATGTCCTGGTCCTCTGGATGGGCCAGAACGAACTTCAAACCGGATTAGATCAGAGGGGCAAGGTCAGGACGCCTCGGCGCGGTCGTCGACCTCTTCACCCCAGCCGAATGTGCCAACTACTTCAAAGCCGCAGGATATGACCTGGATCAGATAGGACGTGCTCCAATGGTTTACACCTGACACAGGAGTCCGGCCCCCACAACCGTTTCGCAATGAGGAGCAGCGCTGCCGCTGCTCCTCCAATCACACGACGGATTCACGATGCGGCAACTCGAGCCATGATTTCGGATCCAATGGCCGATGCGGTGTATAGTGAGGCATCCAGCGGCAAATCCCCAAATGCCAGTTGACACAGAAGATAATTAGCACCTGCCTCTTCCAGCTGATCAAGGAGAGCTTTTCGGACAGAATCTGCCGTTCCCACGACGCACAATTCACTTTCAATTGCTGCATCGAAGTTCAAAGGCAAGTTTGGTGGAGTGGAAATGGCATTTAGTTCGTATAGAAATTTGAAGCTATTGAGCCATCGTTCATAGGCAGGTGCTGCGAGCAAATACGCATCTGTTTCAGAACGCCCTATCACCACCATTCGGAGCAATCCAAGAAATGGCGCTTGCTGGCCAATGTCAGCATCGTGAATTCGGGCGGCGCGGAACGCGTCGGTAACGCTGCGAACAGAAGTGGAAGGTCCGACGCAGGCGATGTTTGCCCCATTCGCAGCGGCCCAGCTAGCCGGCTCGGGTCGATTGGTGGCGATCCATGTCGGCGGACGGGGATATTGGTGAGGTCTCAACGTCAGCGGAACATCTTTCAACTCAAAGTGGCGGCCCTGATAAGAAAGCGTCCCGCCTTTCATCGCATTGATGAGAATCTCACTGGCCTCCGCATACTGTTCTGGTGCTGCTTCTACAGCAACCCCGAAGTATCCCAATTCAGTGGGAGCAGAGCCGCGCCCTATGCCGAGTTCAAGCCTGCCGCCGCTCAACTGATCAAGCATGCAGATCTCCTCGAAGGCACGCAGCGGATGATAGAGCGCAAGTAGCATTACCATGGGACCAACACGAAGACTGCGGGTTCGCTGGGCGACGCTCGCTAAGAACAAATTCGGTGATGGACCTCTGCCATGCGGCGTACAGTGGTGCTCGGCGAGATGATACGCATAAAAGCCATAGCCATCGCACGCTTCTGCTAGGCTCAGCCGATCTGCATATTGTTGTGCGATGTCATCGCCGTTTTCGTCCAGATGATCGAAGATGCCGAAGGTCAGGCCCGAAGCGGAAATTTTCTTCAATTAATTGTTCTCCAAATTACCTATATTTATTCGCTAATCATCATAGCTCACGACATATCATTACTTGATGATTAATGTGAATCGACTTCATGCTTGTGAGCACCGCGATCCTTCTTAAAGTTCATACAGACGCGTTCGGCGGCAGCAAGGAATTTGTCCATCTGCTCTGTGGTGCCAATGCTGACGCGAATACAGTTCTTCAAATCTACGTCAGGAAAGCTGGCGATGAGGATCGCCTGCTCTTTCAACGCGGCTTGCCAGCATGAGCCCTCCTGTCCCGCCGGCACACGGGCCAGCAAAAAGTTTGCGTGGGAGGGTGTTACGGAAAAGCCAAGTTGCAACAGCGCCAGGGTCACTCGCTGTCGTTCATGCTTGATGTGCCTGTGGTTCTCTTCGTAGGCGTGGCGATGCGCAAGAATGCTTTTCCCGACCGCCTGCCCGATCACGTTCATGTTGAAGACATTCTGGATGTTGCGCAGCCTGCCAATGATTTCTGGGTGACCGAAACCGAAGCCGACTCGCACGCCAGCGGCAGCATAGCTCTTTGAAAAAGTCCTCAAGATCAAAAGATTCGGATGTCTATTGACGAGGCGCAGGGCATTGTCGGGTGCGAAGTCAACGTAGGCCTCATCCAAGACGACCAAGCGATCTGCTTGCTCCACAAGGCGTTCGATTTCGGCCACCGGCACGAATGTTCCGGTCGGATTGTTCGGATTAGCCAACAGAATGAACTTCGCGTCTTTTGCGGGGCCGGACAGCAGTTTTTCTATCGGCAGGGGATGAGCTTCGCTCGATGCGATTTCGAGAAACTCGGCACCCTGCAACATGGCAAGTTTACGGTTGAACGAAAATCCGGGCGACAGCATTGCCACTCTATCTCCTGGGGCGAGGAAAGCTCTGTAGATGAGTCCGAGCAGCTCCGACGAACCGTTGCCGGCAATCACCTGATCTTTGGAAAATCCGTAAGCATCGGAGGCAGCTGCCCTTAAGCTGAGATTGTCGTCTTCCGGATAAAGATACTGGTGTTCGATCGCAGCAATTGCACTTTGCATTACGCTCTTCGGCAACGGAAACGGGTTCTCGTTCGTATTTAGCTTAACGCAGTTTGCATCCGTCGCTGGTCCGTTGGACGAGAGAGCATCTAATTTGCTGGCCACCGGCGAAAAAAGCGAAAGCACGGTCTTCAGTTTTGCATCGCACATGTTCTTCTCCGTTTTTCAGTCCCGCAGGGCATGTGACATGAGGCAATCGTTGATCGTGACTTGATCGACGTTCGGCTATATCAGCGCTGCCTTCCCACCCTGGTGGGGATCGCCGACCACGGTTTGGATTTGACACCGGGAAGCTGTCGAGAACCTGATGACGACCCAACGTTTGGCCGACGGCCGATTCGGCGCAACAGACGGTGTTTCAACATCGCATCGTCCTCAAAGCCGCATGCAGGGCCTGCACGACAGCCCGTCTCCAGCGCCCGCAGATAGGTGGAAGCCGAAGTCTTGCCGAACCTCAGTTGCTCTGCCACCTTGGCCCACCGGACTGCCCTGTTTATGGGTCAGGCGCAGGATATCTCTGACGCTCGTTCGTCTTGCTTGCTTCCGTCTTGGCATGGGCTCTCTCGGTTTGCTGATGAGAGAGCCAAATACCGGCTCATCTGAGCATGAGACGCAGGCCTGACGATATGGAGCGTCGCTGGTGGCGCGCGTAGCCGAGAGGGTTCGCCTCGCTGGCGGGGCATGCAAGACGGCGCACCTCCTTAGCCATCCTGTCCCATCGTCTCAGATCGTGAGGCGCACCTTATAGTCGGTGAGGAGATCTTGCAGGGTCAGGTTACGCCCTAGCGCTTAAGGTTGTTGGTCGCACCGAGCAAGCGCGGGACCTGTCGACGGACAACAGCGGTGCCACTGCCGGCACTAGGTGTGAGCTTTCGAGAGGTTGTCCATTCGGACCGGACCGAGGAGACTGGAGTTACCACGCTTCAGCATCCATCGGAGGGTCCGAATGAACATCCACAAGAATGCCCGTCTCACACCGCTGCGTCGAGAGGAGATGGCGTTATCGGTGATAGAAGGCGCTTTTTCCAAAGCCCATGCGGCGCGCGTCTATGGCGTGTCGGCCAAGATCGTGGCGCGCTGGGTCGAGCGCTATAAGACCAAAGGGCGGGCCGGCATGGTCGACCGCTCGTCGCGGCCCACCGTCATGCCGAGCCTGACCGAACAGTCCGTGGCCGAGCGCATCGCAGCCTTGCGTCGCCAGCGGCTGACCGGCAAGCACATCGCCCATGAGGTCGGCGTCTCGCCCGCCACCGTCAGCCGGGTTCTCAAGCGTGCCGGGCTGTCGCGGCTCAGGGATATCGAGCCGGCCGAACCGGTCCGGCGCTACGAGCGGGAGCATCCCGGCGAGATGATCCATATCGACATCAAGAAGCTCGGCCGCTTCAGCCAAGTCGGCCATCGTATCACCGGCGATCCGCAAAAGGGCAAGTCGCGCGGCGCCGGCTGGGAGTTCGTCCATGTCTGCATCGACGACGCGTCCCGCATCGCCTTCTCGCAAATCCTGCCCGACGAGAAAAAGGAGTGCGCCATCGCCTTCCTCAAGGCCGCGGTCGCCTATTACGCCAGCCTCGGCGTCACGATAGCCCGCGTCATGACCGACAACGGCTCCTGCTACAGATCAAAGGCCTTCGCCAAGGCCTGCCGCGATCTCGGCCTCAAGCACGTCACGACAAGACCCTATACGCCCAAGACCAATGGCAAGGCCGAGCGCTTCATCCAGACAGCACTGCGCGAATGGGCCTACGCCATTGCCTATCCGACATCCGATCATCGTGCCGCCGAACTGCCTGTCTGGCTGCACAGATACAATTGGCATCGTCCACATGGCAGCCTAAAGTCAAAAACGCCTATCAGTCGCCTCGCCCTGATCGAGGACAACCTGTTGAAGCTCCACATCTAGGGCATGCGAAAATAGAAAATAACGGGCAAAAAGATGCGCCTTTTCCGACTCCGAGCCTAGATGGTTGAAAGCCTCGAAGTACTCCTTCGTCCGCTCGAGGAGATCTCCCGCATAAAGCGCCAACGGCTGTGACACGGTGACCCTCGGGCGCGCCTTGACCTTCGGCGTCTCAGGTCCACTCTTGGCCATCTCAGATTATCGGCTTAATTCCGGTGCCGGTATGCGACAAAGCCGAACAGAGTAGCCGCTGCGACGTTGAAGATTGCCCACAGCTCGCGCGGCAAATGAACCGGCATGAACGGGTTGAAGATCGCTGCCGCTCCAAACAGCGCCCAAGCCAGGGTGCGATTTTCAGGGCCTGATCGCCACACCATGGCTCCGCAGTAGATCCCGGCGAAAAAGACCACCACGCGGAGGAATTGGTAATAGCCGTACGGCCATGGCGCTACCGCCAGCAGCGAGGCAATAGCTACACAGATGCAGACCAACCGGACCGTTCCGGCCGGCGTCGAAAAGCATTATTTTCAGCAAACTTGATCCTCAAACGCCCAGCACGGTTGTTAGTGGAGTTTCGGCGCCCGCCATATATTTGAAAAGCCAGATTGCCCAAGTGATCGGCCAAATGAACGCCAACATCGCATCCAGGCTCAAGTTAATCAGGATTTTTACGACCACTGATGCATGGCCCTGCCATGTGTCGACGACATTCATCACGTAGGTGATCGGCCCGCCCAGCATGAAGAGGAGGCCCAGCGGAGCTGACATGATGTTCTTCAGCATGTTTGTGTCCCTCAGAAAGGCGTGACCTTCAGTGACAGTGATACGCGCCGGTCTTATGGTTGGTATGGCAACCGTTGGCATCAGTGCCGCCACTGTGTGCAAACGCGCCGGTCGCGCAAGCGATTATTGCAGCGGCCATAGCCGCGAGAAATGTTGTTTTCATTTTATTGCCCTCCCAAAGTATTTCAGACAGAGCACTATTGCCGGTCGGGCACAAGCTGCTCGTGGCACTGTGAACACAAATAGGATAGATGCTCCTCTGTGCAGGCCAAGATCGGGCGAGGAGAATACTTTGGATGGATTGCGATTGATGCACGTCCCGTTGGCGATCCTGCTGACATGGCCAAGGGTGGCGACGGCAAATGAATGCCTCTCGAAGTACACCAAGACCGACGTCTGCGCCTACGCAAAAAAAATGCAAACCGAAATGGCTCCAGCATTGCCCATGCTGATCAGTTCGAACATCTCCGTTCGGAGCATCATCGCAATCGGGCCAAGGATCGTTTTCAACGCCACCTGGGCTCAGACCGATGCGGAAGTAGACGCCAAATTGTTGGCTGCTGGCGTCTCGCGGCCGGTCTATGTCCAGAAGATCGATGAAATGACCAAAAACTATGTCTGTCGTGCGGAGGAACTATCTGCCTTCGTTCGCCTGGGCGGTGAGATCCAGTACACGTATACGACTGTGGATAATTTCCCAGTCGCGAACCCGCTCGTAGCACTCTGTCCTTAGAGCATCGCAGCACGGCTCATGACATGACTAGTCGCGGCCGATCAACCAGTTGATCAGCAGCCATGATCATTTGTTGGAACTCAATTGAGCCTGATCCGCACTAGCAAGTGGATAGAAGTGAATGTGCGGTTGCCCTTTAGCTCTACTATGCATAGAAACCACTCTGCCGGGGGGCGTAAAGTTGGGGTTGTGAGTGCGTGGGCTCTAAATTCGAAAAACTAAATAAGTTGCGTGACTCACTGCGAGAATCCAACCACGATTTTCGGGCGAGCACTCAGCTATTCAACAGCCTGGACCCTGCCAAGATCGACGGCGACCTGGATGTCATTAACCGCGGAAAGCAGCGCGGCGAGGTGAACCAACCCCCGAAAACGGCAAAGAATCTCGACGATGTCGAACATGCCATCGTGGAACGCGTTGAGGATGAGAAGAAGGCTGCGCATCACACTCTTGAGGACAACCTGCAACTCCTTGGAGGTCGTCTTGCCGGCCTCGATTTCGAGGAACAATTCGGTCTAATCCGTCAGACGAATGCCGCTAGCGTTTCGGACTTCAAAGCCTCGGTCGCCGTGGGCCTCGATGAACTTCACGGCCTGAGAAGGGCCCTGAACGACGCCGAAAAAGAGCATGCATGGTTTAAGGAGAAGCACGGTCTCGTTCGTGCCGCGCGTGTGCAGCACGGTGCCGCTCACATTTTCCGGCTATCGCTTCTGCTATTTCTGTTTCTGGTCGAGACAGCGATGAACGGCAACTTCCTGGCCAAGGGCAATGAGCAGGGATTTTTTGGTGGCATCCTTGAGGCTGCGGCATTCTCTTTCATCAACATCGGGGCGGCTTTGCTCCTGGCGGTTTTCTGCGCTCGTCTCGTCACCCATCGGTCGTTTTTCGTAAAATTCGTTGGGATCATTTCAATCCTTTTCTATATCGGCTTGGCGATTTCGATAAACTTGGCGCTAGCGCACTACCGTGAGGTCAGCGGCTCGCTCGCTGACGGCGCCGGCGCTGAGGTCATCCGTAATATGCTCGCCAATCCAGCGGGTCTCACGGACATCAAGTCCTGGTTGCTGTTTGCGATCGGCCTGATGTTTTCGCTTTTCGCTTTTATCGACGGCTGGTTCGTGCTCGACCCTTACCCAGGCTACACTGGCGTTGAAAATCGGCTCGTTCGACGGCGCGATGACTACATCGATCGAAAGAAGGAACTGATCGAAGAGCTGCAGGATGTCCGCGACGACCACAACGAAAAAGTGGAGGAAATCGTCAAGCAGCTTGGTAGTCGCCGGCGCGAGCACCGCGCGATTGTCGATCATCGATCGAGGCTTCTGGCTCTTTTTGCGCAGCATCAAGACCAATTGGAGCGAGCCTGCAATCAGCTTTTGTCGATGTATCGGGAAGCCAACATCCAGGCGAGGACCGAGCCGGCGCCCAAGCATTTCGGAACGCCCTACAAACTTGATCGCATCAAGCCATACGTCACCGGCGAGCGGGAGTGGAATGAGGGAGATGTTGGCGCATCAATTCGCCAGGCGCAGGAGGAACTCAACGAGCAGGTTCGTCTGATTGGTCAGGAATGCGAACGGGGAATTGAGCAGTACCGAGA
>NZ_RZPQ01000300.1:0-6498 GCF_003999135.1 Mesorhizobium sp. M7A.F.Ca.CA.004.06.1.1
ACTTTTTCATTGCGCATTTTGCGAAACGACCGAGAATGGCGGCATGGAAACGACCGAAAAACGGCAGCGCGGCCGGCCGCGCGCTTTCAACGGGCCCTCGGAGGCCACTTCGGTGCAGTCGCTCGACAGGGCACTGCGCATCCTGGCCATTGTCGCGGAAGGCAGCGGCCTGTCGCTGAGCGAGATATCGGCACAAAGCGGCCTTGCCGCCTCCACCGCCTACCGCATGCTGACGACGCTGCAAAACCACGGCATGGTCGAATTCGACACATCAGACCAGCTGTGGTCGATCGGCGTCGAGACCTACCGCATGGGCGCGGCCTTCCTGCGGCGCCGCAAGCTGGTCGACCGCGCGCGTGTGGTCATGCAAGAGCTGATGGAAAGAACCGGCGAGACCGCCAATCTCGGCGTCGCCGAGGACGATTGCGTGGTCTTCGTCAGCCAGGTCGAGACGCACCAGGCGATCCGCGCCTTCTTCCGTCCGGGCACACGCAGTCCCTTCCATGCGTCGGGCATCGGCAAGGCGGTGCTGGCGCATCTCGAGCCGGAGCGCGTCGGAAGCATCCTGCGCAAGGCAGGCCTGCAGCGCTTCACGGAGAGGACGCTGTCCGACATTTCGTCGCTTGCCCACGATCTGGCGCGGATCAAGCTGCGCGGCTGGTCGGTCGACGACGAGGAGCGGCACCCCGGCATGCGCTGCGTGGCAGCCGCCATCTTCAATGAATTCGGCGAGCCGATCGGCGGCGTCTCGGTGTCGGGACCAACGGTGCGGGTGACGCCGGAGCGGTTGGCCGAGATCGGCCCGCTGGTGCGCGATGCCGCCGCCGAGGTGACCAGGATGATCGGCGGCGTGCGAGCCGGCTGATCAGCCCGTCCCGGGCAGCGCGCTCCTGGTCGCGATATCAAAGAAATCGAGAAGGATGGCCATGCCGACGCCACAGGCGGTGAATATCAGGCCGGCCATGAAGATGCGGTTGGCGCGTTCATAGATGCGCCGTTGCAGGCATTTCGTGTCGAGCAGCAGCGAGAGCGCCCGCATCTGCAAGGCAATGCCGGCCAGGATCGGCAGGACGGCGACAAGATGGTAGGTCTGCCACGGGATCGGGTTGGCGGCCCAATGCGTGATGAAGCCCAGCGAAAACGCCAGCAGGATGCCGACGGCAGTGACGGTGCCGTTGCGGAAAACCGTTTCGACCAGATCTTCCCTGGGGTCCTGCTCGTCCAAAGGTCTCTCCCCGCGTTTCGCGGTCAGAATAGACGCTCGGAAAATCTCTGTACACCGCCCGGTCTGCCGCCCAGGCCAATCCTTTCTGCGCTGAATCGGCCGGTGGAGCACGCACCGCTACCATCCAGACAGCAGAAGAGGGGCTCGCATGGGCCCCTCTGTTGCTGAAACGGTCCTCCCCTCTAAAGACGGCAGTAGTGGCGGTATCCGTCGCGGCCGAGATAGGTATCGGAGTCCGCGTCGTAGCTGGCATAACGATCGTAGCAGCGGCGGACATGCCACGAGCCGCCGCCTTCGTCGACATAGACGGTGCGCGGCTGGGCGAGCAGGCTGCCGAGGACAAAGCCGCCGACGCCGGCGGCAATGCCGATACCGAGACCGTGATTGTGGTGATGGCTGTGAGCGGCCGAAGGCTGCACGGTGCCGGCCAGCGTGGCGGCGGCGACGGCGGTGGCGATAAGGCCGGAAACGAGTGTGTTCTTGAACATGACGATCTCCTTGCTTCGTTGACCGAGGCGATCCATCCGCCTCTTGATCATCTGTCGTCGCAGCCAGGAAAAAGGTTCGAATCTTTTGTCGATCTTCTGGGATCGAAGGTCTTTGTGACGGCGACGGGAAGAGGTTGGCGAGAACATTGACGATGCAGATCTCCCCCGATGGACGTCTACGCTATGCACATACCTTCTGATCTGCCCGATGCCTGATTACCACGTGGTTCCCCCAATCCGTCGCTGCTTCGCAGCGCCACCTTTCCCCCCTCCGGAGGGAAAGGAAAGGAGCGTTGCTGGACGAGCGTTAACGGCAAAAGCTTGGCGCCTTTCCTCTACCCCGTCGATCGGGGGAGAGGTGGCTCGGCGAAGCCGAGACGGAGTGGGGGTCGACCTGCGCCGCATAAGACAATGCATGCTCCAAGCTGCCATGCACCCTATCGCCAAAGACCAGTTGTTTGGAAATGTGTGCATGCCGTAGCTTGCGGGGGAGATCGCTAGCTTGCCCGCCTACATCGCAACGCCGAACGCAAAAAGGGCGGCCGAAGCCGCCCTTTTGGGAATTGGGTCCCTCCATCAAAGGAAAATGATCACCCTGCCGTGCCTGTGGTGATGGTTGTTGTGGTGGTTATAGTGCTTCCACCAGAACTTCTTGAAGTGCTTCTTGTGATGTTTGTGGTTGTGGTTGTGATGATGGCCGTGCATGCCGTGGGCTGACGACGTGCCGACAGTGCCGGCGAGCGCGCCGGTGGCGACGAAGATGGCGACGAGGCCTGAGGTAAGAGTGCGCTTGAACATGATGATCTCCTGGATCTTTTGATCGAGGCGACCCATTCGCCTCTAACCATCAGTCGGCGCGGCGCGGCAAAAGGTTCGATAGGTCGAAGAGATTTTTTGTGGGGCCTTTGGCCCGAGCGAATAGTGAATAGCGAATAGCGAGTAGGAAAAGGCAGGAACGCCACTTACCAATCGCTACGTTGCCGTTCCCTATTCGCTATTCGCTACTCACTATTCGCTCTCTCTCACCCCATCCCCGTGACATGGCGCAGCCAGAACGCCAGCGCGATGAAGCCGATGATGGTGGTGACGCCGGTCCAGTCGACATTGGCCTTCTTCACATCGCTGATGATTTTCACCAGCAGCATCCAGGCCACGAAGATGATCGGGAGAATGATGACTAATCTGATCATGCCACACCCCTGCTCGAAGCGATTGCACCCTTCCCTAGATGTAGGAAGCAATCCGGCGGTTTTCAGGATGCCCTCGTCGACGGGCCATGTGGCATGCCGGGGAAAAACGGAGTTTTGTCTTTACTGGCGCAACAAATATGCTAACCGGAGCGCCGTGCCCTTGTAGCTCAGCTGGTAGAGCAGCGGTTTTGTAAACCGAAGGTCGGCGGTTCGATTCCGTCCGGGGGCACCAGTTTCCACCCGACAATCCCCAGAAATCAAGGAACTCAAGGGTTTCAACGTCCCCCGAGGTACACCAAAAGGTACACCGAGGGGTACACCGAGGATGAAAATGGCACTGGAACATGTCCAGCCGCGCGGCAATAGGAAGGTCTATCGAAGGAAGGTGCCCAAGGCACTTCAAGGCATTCTGGGCAAGACAGAGATGGTGCTTCGCCTCGGCAAAACCGACGCCGAGGTGCGCAAGCAGTATGACGCCACCCACGCCGAGGCGGAGCAAATCTTCGCCAAAGCATGGGACGAGTTGCACGGAGTGAAGGCGCCCAAAGCGAAGCTCACAGCGCGCGAACTGTTCGACCAAGCAACCAAGCGACTTCGGGACCTCGGCTTCAACCCGTATCGCGCTGGCAGCGGCGATCCTGATGATCCTGAGGAACGATCGGAATGGATTGCTCGCGATGTCGTCGCTGAGCAGATCGCTAAAGGCTATCCGAGGGACGAAGAGACCGACCACCCCGTTGGCGTCTCTGACGAGGACCGGGCACTGCTGACGCTACTGACCTCCTCAAATAAGCCGGTCGGTCCCTCGCCCACCCTAGAGGACGCCAAGCGGGTCTATCTGAACGACCGTTTCACTAAGACCAATCCTTCCGAGAAATCGAAGAAGCGGGACCAGCAACAAGCCGACCGTGTGGTCGGGCACGTGAAGTCGGCTCTCGGCTTTGACCCGGTGCTGGCGGACATGAAGCGTGCCGACGCCAGAACCGTCGCCAACGCCATGTTGAAGGAAATCCCGACTGCTGCGACTGTGGACCGATACCTCAATGTCGTGCGCGCAATCGTTGCCCATGGCATTCGCGAGTTCGACCTAACCGGCACAAAGAACCAATTTGAAAAGCTTGATGTTGCCGACAGCAGTAGGGAGCCGGACAAGCGAAAGAGGCTTCCCTTCACCCCGGAGCAATTGGCCGCGACGCGGGAGCGGGTGCTTGACCGCGCCGCCAGCGATCTCCAACAAATTTGGAGGCTCCTAGAGGGCACCGGCTGCCGTCTATCCGAGATTACCGGGCTTCGGGTCAGCGACGTTATGCTGGAGGCCAAATATCCACACATTGACGTCGAGTGGCACGACGAGCGCCGCGTCAAAACCGAAGTGTCTCGTCGGAAGGTCCCGCTCATTGGCGACGCCCTTCAGGCAGCACATGAAGCCGTCGAGGCGGCAGGCGAAAGCAAGATGCTGTTTGCCCGTTACGGTCATGAAGGCGGTGGCGACAAAGCCTCGGCCGCGCTTGGTAAGCACGTTAGAGCCGCAGTGACCGACAAGAAGGTAACCACCCACTCATTGCGGCACCGAATGGAGGACTTGCTGGTGATCGCTTGGGTCCCCGAGAAGCTCAAGCGCTCGATCATGGGCCACTCAGGGGGTGGTGCGGGAGACAACTACGGCGGCGAAGAAGCGCGGCTGAAGGTGGCGACTGAGGCAATGCTGAAAGCACTTGGAGAAGAACACATCGAGAGGCCTTCCGAACTGTCTGAAATGACGTAGAACTGCCGAGCAAATGACATGAAGGAGGTTTCTTGACCCCAGCATCCGCTCCAGTGCCTATACGGACGCTAGATCGCTGGCGGCATCTGCTCAAACCGCTTCCAATCACAATCGACTGTCCGACGATGAAGATGATCGGCGGTGACTTTGAACCTCCGGTCTTTGCCGGCTCAGGTCGCATTGTAATTAAGAGCTTCACCGAAATTGAGTATCGGATGTATGCCACACCATCAGACAGTGCGGATGCGTTCAAGCGGCTCGCTAAGCAGCAGAAAGATCCCTACGATACCTCCAACACCTTTCGCCTCTTTGCCACGGACATACAGGGAACTGAGTGGGCAGCAGGCTGGACAAATCCGCAGCTAGGAGAGACGAAGACGGGCATTTGGGAGTTGTGGGGCGAGTTGGACTCGCTTCTCACTAGCGCGTCCGGGCGATGGGTTTCCCAACTATCGAGCGTGGAGTTGGTCTTTCAGCCTGAGGTGCGGGTGCCTGTAGAGAAGGCGATGGTTACGGTCACCACGCTTGATGACGTCGAGGTCGAATATAGTCGCCGGCTCGCCAAGCAAACAGTACAGGTTCTCGGTTCCGAAATTGAGTTCTTCCGTACGAAGGACGGAAGCGCTCTCTGGGTTACGGCTACGTCGTCCAAGGCGCTGCCGCACCCATGTACCGAGAATTGGCTGAGCGAGCCGTTGCGAATCTTGCTGGGTCAGTTAATTTTTCCTCGCCTCGTGGCGCGGAACTTTGGAGATGGCAGAGCACAGGTCTGGCTGCGACCGTCTCCAAGGCGTTTTATAGACTCGGGCATTGCCTCATTGGTGGATGGAAATCCCTTCGAATCAAAGCCGGACTTCTGGACCCTCTACGGGAAATTGCTCGAACATGTTGCGAATACGCGTGACGAAGGGGGGCATCTAAATTCCGAGCCGCATCTGATCACACGCCTTTACGAAGAGATCATACAAGCGACACAAGGATCGCGCTGGGTGCTTTGCCTTACTTTGGCGAGCGTCGCAGAGGGTCTTGCAAAGCTGTTGATGGGGCCAACTCCACTGAAGGCCGACTTCGTCGAGAAGGACTTGAGCGCGCTTCGGGATCACACTCAGACCTGGGACGGCGACGCGAGGCTGAAGAGGCGCATTCTTGACGAATTAACTAGAGCTGAAACAAAGACCGTGTCCAGTTTCCTAGGGGACCTTCGGCAGGGGGGCGCCGTCACAGCCGCGAATGTCAGCGCTTGGAGGAAGCTGCGAAATTCCGTGATGCATGGCAACTTGGTCTCGCCATATTCGACGAGAGAAGAAGATCAGCGCATCCTAGATTTGGCTGATCTCGTCCACCGATTGACGCGAGTAATTGTCGGCATCGACGCTAGGCAGCAACCGATCCTTGGCTCTGGATTAGTCAGCGAAGGCCACGCCTAAGGAACCAGCCATGTGCAACCTCTACAACCTCACCACGTCGCAAGAGGCCATCCGCCAATGGACCGGCACCTTGCGGGACATCTTGGGCAACCTTGAGCCGTCAATTGACATCTACCCCAACCGGCCCCCCGGTCCTGTAGTTCGCAATGCGTCGGACGGGCAACGCGAGCTTGCCAATCTGCTGTGGGGGATGCCGACGCCCGTAGAACATGTGAAAGGCAACGCCGATTACGGCACTACCAACGTGCGCAAGACCCACCTTGCCTACTGGCGGCAATACCTCGGCGTAGAGCATCGCTGTGTGGTTCCAGTGACGAGCTTTGCCGAGCCGAGCCCAGAGAAGAATGACAAGGACCCCCAGACTGGCGTTCAGCGGAACTATTGGATTGCCTTGAATGAAGAC
>NZ_RZPQ01000301.1:0-6479 GCF_003999135.1 Mesorhizobium sp. M7A.F.Ca.CA.004.06.1.1
GGCTCATCTGGCCGGCGCCGATGCCGACGGTGGCGCCGTCCCTGACGTAGACGATGGCGTTGGACTTGACGTGCTTGGCGATGCGGAAGGCGAATTTCAGGTCGGCCATTTCGGCCGGCGTCGGCGCCCGCTTGGTCACCACTTTCAGTTCGAGGTCGTCGACGACGGCGTTGTCCCGGCCCTGGATGAGCAGGCCGCCGGCGACGGATTTGACCGTCGTACCCGGCGTGCGCGGGTCCGGCAGCCCACCGGTGACCAGCAGGCGCAAATTCTTTTTCGCCGCCACGATGGCCGCTGCCTCGTCGGTGGCGCCGGGCGCGATGATTACCTCGGTGAAGGTTTTTACGATCTCTTCCGCCGCCTCGGCGTCGAGGGTGCGGTTGACGGCGATGATGCCGCCGAAGGCCGAGACCGGGTCGCAGGCCAGCGCCTTGGCGTAGGCGGCTTTCAGCGAGTCGCCTTCGGCAACGCCGCACGGATTGGCGTGCTTGATGATGGCGACGGCGGCGGAAAGGTCGGGGTCGAACTCGCCGACCAGTTCGAAGGCGGCGTCGGTGTCGTTGATGTTGTTGTAGGATAGCTGCTTGCCCTGCAGCTGGCGCGCCGTGGCGACGCCCGGGCGCTTGTCGCCGTTGACGTAGAAGCCGGCGCTCTGATGCGGGTTCTCGCCATAGCGCATCACCTCGACCAACCTGCCGCCAAAGGCGCGCCATGTCGGATGTTCGATCTCGAGCGCTTCGGCGAACCAGCCGGAGATCGCCGCGTCATAGCTGGCGGTGCGGGCGAAGGCCTTGGCGGCCAGCTTCTTGCGGAAATCCAGCGACAGCGAGCCGATGTTCATCTCCAGCGCATTCAGCACCGAGGCGTAATCGCCGGGGTCGGTGACGATGGCGACATAGGCGTGGTTCTTGGCCGAGGCGCGGATCATCGCCGGCCCGCCAATGTCGATGTTTTCGACGATCGACGCGTAGTCGGCGCCGGAGCGGCGGACCTCCTCGAACGGATAGAGATTGGAGACGACGAGATCGATCGGCTCGATGCCGTATTTGCGCATTGCCGCGGAATGCTCCGGATCGTCGCGCACGCCAAGCAGCGCGCCATGCACCCCAGGATGCAAGGTCTTGACGCGGCCGTCCATGATCTCGGGGAAACCGGTGAGCTCGGAGACGTCGCGCACCGGAAGGCCCGCGTCAGCGATCGCCTTTGCCGTGCCGCCGGTCGAGACCAGCTCTACGCCTGCGGCTGCCAGCGCTTTGGCGAAATCGATGAGGCCGGTCTTGTCGAAAACGGAGAGCAGGGCGCGACGCACGGGAACAAGGTCTGGTGCGGGAATGTTCTTGGCGGCGACGGCCATGGGCTGGCAGCCTTTCACGACTGGTGTGATGGATGCCCGCGCCCGTAGCACATGCCGTCCGGAAATCAAACCGGCGGTCAGGTGGGGCAAGGCAACGAATCCGTATTAAAACGAAAAACCCGCCTGTGCGGCGGGTCACTGGCGCAAATCAGCACCATGGGCGAATTTGTACCATAGCTGAGGTCACCGAGTCAAGAAAAAATTCCTATCGTTGCCGACGCAAGCTGCCGATGCCGCCGAACTGGTTGTCGTCAGGCCTTTTGTTAACCTGCGTTCGAAGCCCTGCCAGGAGGATCAGTTGTTTTCCGGATGACCGGCGATGCTGGTGCGCGTCAGCTGCCAGTGGACTTCGGCGATTTCCGAGGCTTTGAAGGCAAGCACGATCTGGCGGCTGCGGCGTGGGCCGCCAAGGCCGGCGAAATAGATTGATTCCTCGACTTCCGGCACCACTTCGGCTGCTGTGAACACCCAGGTATCGGCCTGATCGGCGGCCAGCACCAGGCGGTCATGCTCGTCCTGCAAAAGGTTGATGTCGGGGTGGACATGGAAGCGGACGGTGACGAAGTCGCGGCCATTGTTGCGGATCGCTGCATTGCCGGGCCGCTGGAAGCGGTCGCGACCAGCCAGCACATTGCCGTTCGCCGACAGTTTCAGCTCGCGCTCATGCAGGAAGCCGAAGCGCGGGACATAGCCGTCATGGCGGGCGATGAAGCCCTGAACACCCTTCTGGTCGGTGCGCTTGCACTGCACGTGCTGCGGGCCGCCGATCAGCGGGGAACCGAGCAGGTCGTTGACACGCAGCGAATGGCTGAAGCGCGCCGACGAGGTGTCGTTGATGGTGGCGGTCGAGTGCGCGGCGGTGGCGCGCGCCAGCGGCCGGAATTCAGCCGCGCCATAGGTGTCGATGCCGGCATTGACGATGTAGTGCTGGCGGCCGGACGACAGTTCGAAGGCAAGGCAGCTGGCGTGTGCGGCGTTGGACACATCGACCGGCGGCGGCGGGCCGGTGTCGGCGATGACCGTGGTGCCGCCCATCGACAGGCGCTCATAGCCGGAATGCGGCGCATGCAGCAGCGGCGCGCCGGCGGTGTCGTCGTGGCGCAGAATGGTGGCGATGCGGTCGTGGATGGTGGCGCCCATGCCGTTGAAGCGGGCGAGGCTGCCATCCTGATGGCGAAAGAAGCGCAGCGCCGGCAGCATGCGGTCGATGGCGCCGATCAGCGCCTGCGGCGGCGTTTCCGCCTGGTTGGCATAGGTCTGGCGCAGCGGCAGAAGGTCGGCGAGGATTTCCAGGACAACCATCGGATTGCGCGAAATATGCCCGCCATCGGCGAGGATCTGGCGGTCGAGTTCCTCGGCAAGATTGCGGGTCGCGCCACGCAGGGCCGAGGCCGGCGCCGGCAGGGACAAGGCAGCGAAGGCGAGCGCGATGCGGGCCCGCAGCCTGTCCTTGCCGTCGGGCATTTCGCGCGCCATCGACCTGAGGTAGCGGATCTGGATGGCTACCGATTTCAGGAAGGCGCGGTAGAAAGGGAACTCGGCGCCCTGCAATACGACCGAGGAGTGCTGCAACCAGGCGATGATGCGCTTGGCCGTCGTGCCGGGCTCCCAGGCGATGCCGGAAATATGGCTGCCATGCATGGTGATCCAATCGGAGACCAGGGCGCGGGCATTGGCGGCGGCAAGCTCGGTGCCGGCGGCGCGCATATGGCGCAGCCAGCGAAAGCCGTGCAGCGTCTTCTGCCAGCCGTGATTGGGCACGCTGATCTGGAAAGGCGACTTGCCGCCGGTCTCGACGAGATGCCCCGACAGGGGATAGCGGCCGTAATAGATCTCGAGTGCGATCTGCGGGTCGGCGAGGCGCAGGTCCGGCGGCGCGATCAGCACACGTTCCGGCGTGCGGCCGGAATAGCGCCAGCGATAGACAGGCCCGGCGCGCAGGCGCCGGCGCGTTTTGCGCCAGAACTCCTTCGCGACAAGCGTCCACAGACGCGTCGTGCTGCTGGCAGCAAGTGCCAAAACCCCTCCTGATCGTCCTCTACCCCGGCGCCGAGTCTACATGATTGCACGATTCGTGCGAAGGCGAATTCCACGACCCCACGCCGGTTCACCTGGCTTTGCCCCCGATCCTACCCCAAAAAGTCAGTAAATCCGGGCAATTCAATCGCTAGCCGGCTCGCCGCATGCGAGCGGCGAAGAAGCCGTCGAGGCCCGAGCGCTCCGGCACGCCGAGCTCCAGGTCGGCGGGCGTGGTGCGCAGCGTGCCTTGCGGCGTCAGGAACGAATCGATGCCGGCGATCTCGCCTTGCCGCAGCGGATCGTTGGCGACTTCAGGCGTGCCGGCCAGAAAGGCGTGATAGAGATCCTCGCCTTCGAGCGGATCGAGCGAACAGTTGGAAAAGACGATCCTGCCGCCGGGCTTCACCAGCGTGACGGCGCGGGCGAGCAGCCTGCGTTGCAGGTCGGCCAGTTTTTCGACATCAGCCGAAGTCTTGGTCCATGGCACGTCGGGGTGCCGCCGCACCGTGCCGGTCGACGAGCAGGGTGCGTCGAGGAGAACAGCGTCGAACAGTTCTTCTGGCTCATACTTGAGCAGGTCGGCCTGAACGATTTCGGCGGACAGGCCGAGACGCTCGAGATTCTGCGTCAGCCGCACGAGCCGGTTTTTCGAGGTGTCGACGGCGGTGACCTTCGCGCCGGCAACGATCAGCTGCGCCGTCTTGCCGCCGGGCGCGGCGCAGAGATCGGCAACCCGCAATCCCGCGACATCGCCGAACAGCCGGGCCGGCAGGCTGGCCGCGGCGTCCTGGACCCACCAGGCGCCCTCGGCAAAGCCAGGCAATTCAGTGACAGGACCGACAAGATTCTCGACCCGCACCGTGCCGGTCGGCAGGACGATGCCGCCGAGTTTTTCGGCCCAGAGACCGGGATCGGCCTTGACCGAGAAGTCGACCGGCGCCTCAACGCGATGCGCTTCGAGGATCTGTCTGGCCTTCTCGTTGCCGTAGGTGGTCTTCAGCCGATCGGAAAACCACTTTGGCGCTTCGTCGGTGGCGGCAAGGGCGGCAGGCAATTCCGTTTCCTTGGCACGTGCCAGTGTGCGCAGAACGCCATTGACGAGGCCGGAGAAGCGCACCGTGCGCGGATCGGACTTGGCATGGGTCACCGCAATGTCGACGGCGGCGCTGTCGGGAATATCGAGGAACAGGATCTGGGCTGCGGCGACATGCAATATGTGCGACAAAGCGGTGGCGTTGGGCGGCAGCGGCTTTTCCAGGCGCCGCGCCAGCAGCCCTGATATGGTCATGCGATAGCGCAGCGCGGTGACCAGGATGGCGCGGACAAGGCCGCGATCGCGCATGTCGAGCGCCTTGTATTGCGGGTGGCCGTTTTCGTGATCGGTCAGCCCATCAAGCGGCGTCCTGGCGTCGATGACGGCGGCAAGCAGGCGCGCCGCCGCCTTGCGTGCGGCGAGACCGGCAACGAAGTCGCCGCCGTCCCTGTGTTCCTGATCACTTGAAACTGTGCGTCGTGGTCCTCTGTCCGCCACGCTCACGACCACCGGCCCTTGGGCCCGGTCGGATTGCGACCCCATGGGTTGGATTTGGGCTTGGCGGGCTCCGCCGGCTGCTCGGGCTGCGCTGCCTCGCCCCATGGGCCGGATGGCCGCGGTTGATCTGCCTGCCGTGGCGTCGATGCCTGGCGCGGGGCGGCCTGGGTTTCGCCTTGCATCTGCTGCGCCATCGCCTGCAAGGCTGCGATGCGGTTCTCAGTGGCGGGGTGGGTGGAGAACAGGCTGTCCATGCGCTCGCCGTGAAGGGGATTGATGATGAAGAGATGCGCGGTCGCGGGATTGCGCTCGGCATCGGGGTTGCGGATGCGTTCGGCGCCGCGGGCGATCTTGTCAAGCGCCGATGCCAGCCAGAGCGGGTGTCCACAGATTTCAGCGCCACGCCGGTCGGCCTCGTATTCGCGGGTGCGGCTGACCGCCATCTGCACGACCATCGCGGCAAAGGGCGCTACGATCATCGCCGCCAGCACGCCGACAAAGCCGAACGGATTGTTGTCGCGATTGCCACTGAAAAAGAAGGCGAAATTGCCGAGCATCGAGATGGCACCGGCAAAGGTGGCGACGATCGTCATGGTGAGCGTGTCGCGGTGCTGCACATGGGCGAGCTCGTGCGCCATGACGGCTGCGACCTCTTCAGGCGTCAGCGCTTGTAACAGGCCGGTGGAGGCAGCAACCGCCGCGTTCTGCGGGTTGCGGCCGGTGGCAAAGGCGTTCGGCTGCGGGTTGTCGATCAGATAGGTCTTCGGCATCGGCAGGCCGGCCTGTTTGGCCATTGCCTGGACGATGGCGTAATATTCGGGCGCGTTCCTTTCGTCGACCTCGACGGCACGGTTCATCGACAGCACCATCTTGTCGGCATTCCAGTAGCTGAACAGATTGGTGCCGGCCGCGAACAGGAAGGCGATCATCATGCCGCCGGTGCCGCCGATCAAAAAGCCGACGCCCATGAACAGCGCCGTCATCGCGGCAAGAAGCATGGCGGTGCGGATGGTGTTCATCGTCTGCTCCTGTCGAAATGGCACCGAAAAGGGGTCGATCGTCGTGCGTTCATGGCTATATGATGGGAAACGCCAGTTCCTGTTTCAATTGACTGGGCTCAATCTGCCGAGATTATCGCATGACCGACGAAATCCGTAAAACAGGCGCCGCTTCTGCCGAAACGGCATCGCAGAGAGAGCTAACGCCGGCCGCACGCCGTGCGTTGGCCGAGGCCGCAGCGCGGCGGGAAGACTACCGCGAAAAGGAGGCCGCGCTGCCGAAGGAGATCGGTGGCCGCGGCGGCAAGGAGCCAGGGCGCTACGGCGACTGGGAGGTAAAGGGCCTCACCAGCGATTTCTAGATGCCGCCTAGGCGGCGTTGCGCTGCGGCTCGAGCGCGATCCAGCCACGCTCGTCGACGGTGATGCCGACCATGTCGTAGCCTGCGATCGCGGCATGTTGCGTTGGCAAGGGGTGCTTGTGCGTGGCGCTGATGACCATGACCGCCGCGCCCGCCGCTTCGGCTGCCGCGATGCCAGCTGGAGCATCCTCGAAGACGAGGCACTCGCGCGCGTCG
>NZ_RZPQ01000302.1:0-6472 GCF_003999135.1 Mesorhizobium sp. M7A.F.Ca.CA.004.06.1.1
GTTCGGCACATCGAACACCGTCAGTTCGCGGTCTTCGGTCGGATGGCGCAGACGCAGCACATCGATGCCGAAAATCTCGCGGATCAGCTTTTGGGTCAGGGCTTCGCGCGGTGCGGCGAGCGCTTGCAGACGGGCATGGTTCATCACCGCCACCCTGGTGGCGAACGGTGCCACCAGCGCCAGATCGTGCAGCACCGCGATCACCGTCATCTCGAAGCCTGCCACGAGGTCGAGCAGTTCGCCGCGGGCACGCGGGTCGAGATGGTTGGTCGGCTCGTCGAGGAACAGGATTTTTGGCTGCTGGGCGATGGCGCGCGCAAGTTGGGCGCGCTGGCGCTCGCCGCCCGACAGCGAGCCGATGGTGCGGCCAAATAGCGGCAGCAGGCCGGTCCGGCGCAGTGCATCGACGACGATCTCGCGCTCCTCGCTCCTGCGCCGCAGCCCGGCGTGCGGAACCCGGCCAAGCTCGACATAGTCGACCACCGCCAGCCGCGGATCGGGCTGGTCGGTCTGGCCGACCACGGCAATGTGCAGCGCCCGTTCGGCGGCTGAAATCCTGTCCAGGCGGCGCCCGCCGAGCTTCACCTCGCCGGAGCTCGGACGCAGCATGCCCGACAGCATGCGCAGCAGCGTCGTCTTGCCGGCGCCGTTGGGACCGATGATGGCAAGGCGATCGCCGGCGGCCACCGAGAAGCTGACCGCCTGAACCAGATCCCGCCCATTCGCCGTGACGCAGAGGTCACGGGCTTCGAGAAGCGCTACGGTCATCGGCTGCTGCCCGCCGGCTTGCCGGGACGGCAAAGCGTATATACGACGATGCGATGGATGGAGCCGTCCAACTTTCCGTCACTTTCCAAAACTGGCGACGGAAGGAAGCTGGCGAACCGGCCGACAAGACCGGGATTCGCGTTTCCTCCCGGCACACCCCGTCCGGTCAACTCAGTGATGGCAGGTCTCCTGGCTCACGGGTCGTTGCGCCATCCAGCCTTCCCAGCCTTGCCGGCCAGTGGCATTCACGGATTTTGCTCGCCGCTTACAGTTGCGGGGGCAGCCACGGTCTCGACCTGAGCAGGCCTCACCGTGTTCCCTTTTCACCCCTCGCCTTTCGACTCGGGGACCATCACCGCTTCAGCGTAGATTTGCGCCGATCGCTTCGCAATGGATTTCTCGGACGGAGTGGTGGGCCAGCTAAGGGAAACAGGCATCGCATGCTCTCTTTATGTAATAATATAACATACCTAAGAGATGACGCCGGTCGCTGTCAAGCGAAAGCTCATGGGGCGGTTGGCCGGATGGCGACCGGCATCGGCGCAGATTGCACGGGATGCGCAATTTCGATCAAACTGGCTGCGCCAGGAAACGGCAGGATGATCTGGCCAATGCGAGGAGAAAATGGACCCGACCGAGAAAGCGCTGTGGTTCGTCGAAAGCCATCTGCCGGAGGCGATCTCGCTTGATGATGTCGCGCAAAACAGCGGCGTGTCGCGTTTTCATGTGACGCGCGCCTTCGGCGCCGCCACCGGCCGGTCGGTGATGGGCTACATGCGCTCACGCCGGCTGACCGAGGCGGCGCGCAAGCTGGCGGGCGGGGCGCCCGACATCCTCGCCGTCGCGCTCGACGCCGGCTACAACTCGCATGAGGCGTTCACCCGTGCCTTCCGCGATCAGTTCGGCACCACGCCGGAACTGGTGCGCGCGCAGGGCACACTCGACAAGCTCGACCTCGTGGAGCCGATCCTGATGGACCAGTCCCTCCTCACCAATCTCGAACCGCCGCGTTTCGAGACCAGCCGGCCGTTCCTGATCGCCGGCCTCGGCGAACGCTGCAGCTGCGAAACCAGCGCCGCCATCCCGATGCAGTGGCAGCGCTTCGGCCCCTATATCGGCAACATTCCGGGCGAGACCGGCGACGTCGCCTATGGCGTCTGCGTCAACGGCGACGATGCCGGCAATTTCGACTACATCGGCGGCGTCGAAGTGTCTGACTTCTCCGACCTGCCCAGGGACTTCTACCGGGTGCGGGTGCCGGCGCAGAAATATGCGGTCTTTGCCCACCGCGAACACATCTCGACCATCCGCCGGACGGTCAACACGATCTGGAACAAATGGCTGCCGGCCTCCGGGCATGAGATCGCGGACGCGCCGGAATTCGAACGCTACGGCCCCGAATTCGACCCGCGCAGCGGCAAGGGCGGGCTGGAGATCTGGATACCGGTGAAGGCGTAGTCGGTCAGGCCATCGGCAACGCCGGCCAGCGATCGGCGATCCGGCCGCCGGAAAACACCGCGATCGACCCGAACTGCTGCAGCACGGCTTCGCTCTGCGTCGGCCTTAGAAACGCGTAGTCGCCGGGCTTTGCGGTCGCGTCGGCGGGCAAGCCCATGAATTGCTGGTTGGAGGACAGGCCGAGCAGCCCGTTCGCCTTCATGCCTTCTGGGAAGACCGGCTCGGCCATCCACTTGCCGCCATAGAGGTAGCAACCCTTGCGCGGGAACCGGCCGAGCGCCTGCAGCAGGCGGGTGACGGCCGGCGGGCCGGGCAGCATCGGCTCGACCATTTTCAGGATCGGCGTGGCGATGAAGGCCGCCGGCTGGAAGCCGTCGAGGCCTGGCGTATCGAAGTCGCTGGGCAGCACAAAGGCCGAGCCCATCGAGACCTCATTGGCCGCGCCGCCATGATGAAGCAGCGCGGTCTTGCTGCCGCCGATGTTCAGGATGCGGCGCTGGTCGGCGCCGAGACAGGCGACGAACGCCGAGGCCTGCGCCGACGCCTTTGCCAATGCCTTTGCCGGTCCGCCGAAAAGGCCAGGAATGAGCGGCGCATGCGCCTCGTAGGCCATGACGCCTTCGCAATGCAGCCGGGCCGGCAACGCGCTCAACGCCTTCGACAAGGCCTCAGGATTGGCGAACCCGCCGCGATGCAGCCCGACATCGATCTCGAAAGCGATGCGCAGGCCGATGCCGAGTTCGTCTGCCAGCGCGCCATATTCCGCCAGTCTTTCCTCGCTGTCGATCAGCCAGCAGACGCGCGACCAGTCGGTATCGGCTTTCACCAGCGCCGCCCTTGCCGCGCCGATCGGCATCGGCTTGCCGTAGAGCAGATCGGCATCCGGGAACGCCTTCAGCACCGCCTCGCTGATCGGCGGGTGGAAGGTCATGAAGCGCTCACTGCCAAGCGCCTTGGCGATATACGCAAGCAGCGGCATGCACGCGAGCGATTTGTCGACCAGCCGCACGGCCAGGCCGGGATCCAGTCTCTCCTTGACCAGGGCAATGTTGCCGTCCAGCCGGTCGCGATCGAGCAGCAGGCAGGGCTGGAAGATGCCGGCGGTCTTCAGCGCATCCGAGAGGGTGGAAAAATAGGTGCTCATCATTCGATGCCGAACAAGCCGGCCATATAGGGCGAGACGAAGCGGTTTTGCGGATCGACGTCGCGGCGCACCGCCATGGCATCGTCCCAGCGCGGGTAGAGCTTTTTCAGATCCGCCGCTTTCAGGCTGTGCATCTTGCCCCAATGCGGCCGGCCGCCATATCTGCGGAAGATCGGCTCCGCCGCCCGCATGAACGGCAGAGGATCGTTCGCTGCATCATGGTGGATGGCGATGGAGCAGGTCAGCCTGTTGTAGAATGGCGAAAGCCAGAACTGGTCCGGCGCGACCGAGCGCACCTCCATCGGGAAATAGACCTCGAGAAAACGCTTCTCGGTCAGCTCGATGATCTCGGCCAACGCCTTCGGCCCTTCCTCGAACGGCAAATGATATTCCATCTCGTTGAACTTGGTCTGCCGGTCGCTGGCATAGACGTTGAGCCAGTCCTGCACGTAGTCCTCGGCGGGAAATCTGACGGCCGCCGAACGGATCAGGCGGCCACGCAGCGATGGCAGCCAGGCAAGTGAGGTGCGCAGCCGACGCAGCGTCCTCAAACCCGCCTCGTCCTCTTCCGGCGGCCGTGCGGTGGGTGCGGCGTCGCTGAAATCGCTGGCGATGAACTGCGCATAGCCGGAGAACGGAATGTAGTAGAATTCGGCCGAGCGATGCGCGGCCATCATCGCCTCGAAGTCGCGCAGCATCTCAGTGATCGGCAGCACATATTTGCGGCGGCGCAACCGGTAGGTCGCGATGTTGTTCAGCGTCACTTCGGTGAGCACGCCGAAAGCGCCGAGCGCGACGCCCATGGCGTGGATCATGTCCTGATCCCCTGCCCGCTTGAAGTCGCGGACCTTGCCAAGCCCGTCGACGATCTGCACCGTCTCCAGCTGCGTGTGATAGGCGCCGAGCGTCGGTCCCGAGCCATGCGTGGCGGTACCCAGCGCGCCGCCGATCGCCTGGCGGTCAATGTCGCCCATATTGGGCAGGCCCTGGCCAATGCCTTGCAGGATGCGCATCAGCGGGCCGAGCCGGGTCCCTGCCCGCACCCGCGCCCGATGTGTTTCGGCGTCGTGCGAGACCAGCCCTTCCAGCCTCTCCAGGGACAGGATCGTGCCTTGCGATTTCACCAGCGGCGTGAAGGAATGACCGGCACCGGCGACGCGCACCGGGCCAGGCGCGGTCCGGACGAGATCACCGAGTTCACCGGCATCGCCGGGGCTGGCGATCAGCTTGGGCTCGGCGCTTACAAAGCCCGACCAGTTGCTCCAAATGTTAGACATGCCACCTCCCCGCTCAGGCAACCGCACGACGGTGACGCGACACAAGGACGAAGAGACCGAGCAGCGCCACGCTGGCGACCGCGCTGGCGGCGGCGAATTCCGGCACCGGCCGGAAATCCTTGCCATCGATGAGCAGCGACGCCGCGATCGGCCCGATCGCCAGGCCGAAAAGCTGGGCTGCCGGCACCAGCAGCACAGCGGTCCGCGTCTCGTCGGCGGTGATCGCCAGACGTATCTGGTAGGGCACGATGAACAGCAGGATAAAGCCCATGGCCAAGGCAGCGACCCAGAACGTTGTCAGGCCAGGGCTACTGGCAAGAACCAGGGAGCTGACAAGCGCGACGACGCCGATCGCCGCGATGGCAAGGCGATAATCGATGCGCGCCTCGAACACGGTGGCCGTCATAGCACCCAGGACCTGCACGGCGAGGCTGGCCGAGACGATCAGGCCGACGGTGCGGCCATCGATGCCATACTGTGCGCCAAGCGGTTCCAGAAAGGCCCAGACCGCGCCGAAGAACATGAAATAGCAGAAGACGGACAGCAGCGCGGTCGTCGAGGGAAGCGTCAGCACATTGACCAGGTTCTCCTCCTTGGGCAGGTCGGCATAGTCACCGGGAACAGTGAAGGCGACCACCAGCGACACGACGCAGACGACGGCAAGAACGATGAAGCCGCCCGACGCCCCTGCGGCCGGGATGACATAGAGCGCCAGCAACAGGGCGAGCGCGCATTGCGCCAGCGTCTGCATGGTGACGAAATAGCCGCCGATGCGCTCGGCGCGCCGCGAGCGGGCGATCAGTTCGGTGGCGATGGCGACCAGACCGCCCTCGGCGAGCCCGGCCAGGGCGCGGGCCGCAATCAGCGTGCTGGTGCTCGCGGCATAGGCCGTCCACACATTGACCAGCGCCAGCAGCAGCAGAAGGACGGCACTTTTCCAGCGCATGTGGTGCGCCGAAAGCAGCATCGCCACGACAGCCGAACCGATGGCAATAGCGATCATCTCGGCTGTGGCGACCAGCGCCAGTTCGTCGCCGCTGACATGGCCTTCGGTGTAGAGAGCTCCGAGCAGCACCGGCTGCAGGCCGAGGATGAGCAGGCCGACCGAACCGATCCACAAGGCCGAGGCGAGCTGCCAGCCGGTCGGATTGCCGACCAGCCAGTCGCCACTGCCTGCGTGGCCGGTATCTGTCGAAGCCAAAGGCGCCTCCCAACGTCCTTGCCGTGCGGCAAAAAAGCTGACAACCTGTCAGTATTTCAGAAACTGATACTTGATCATATTTTCTTGTCAACCGGAATTTGGGAAGCCGTGCGAAAGATCGGTGCATGACGGAATTGAAGAGAATGGCGACCGAGCCGAGGCGCAGGCCCAAGCAGGAACGCAGCCGCGAGCGCATCGACGCGATCCTGTCGACGACCATGCGGCTGATCGGGGAAAAGGGTATCGACGCCGTCACCATGAAGGAAGTCGGCATGCTGGCGGGCGGGCCGATCGCCACCGTCTACCACTATTTTCCCAACAAATCGGCGATCCTGGCGATGCTCTATGAGCGGTTTTCAGAGGTCAGCCGGGCACGGCTGACCACGATCATCGCCGAAATCCGCGAGGCGAACGACGTGATCGTGGCCGCTGACCGGCTGCTCGATGATTATCTCAGCCGTGTCGCCGGCGATCCGGCCATCCAGGATCTGCAGAACGCCATCCAGGCCGACAAGGCGCTCAAAAACCTCGACATCGCCGAAACCCGACACCAGGCCCAAATGTTCTGCGACCACGTCATCGCCTTGCTCGAGCCCGAGAGGCGCGAGCAGTTCGAACGCATGG
>NZ_RZPQ01000303.1:0-6439 GCF_003999135.1 Mesorhizobium sp. M7A.F.Ca.CA.004.06.1.1
GGCAAAACCAAAATGGTCATCCGCATGGCGCTGGCGCGAAAACTCCTCGTCATTCTCAATGCAAAAGCACGCGATGCGCGCATGGAGTTCGCCAATGCAACTTGACACCACAGATAGTCGCTCATTGCCCTGCCGGGCATTTCTCCCCGTATAGGGACGGGGAGAAAGACGCCGTCATGGACGGTTTCGCCAATTTTCAACGCAGCAGAACGAGCGCCGAGGTTGCGGCCATCTCCCTTCTCCCCGTCACTATACGGGGAGAAGGTGCCGGCAGGCGGATGAGGGGCAGCGCAAGCAGTTGGCCGTTGGCCCTCGCCAGTCCTCTTACGTGTTCATCGAATCGAAGAAATCGGCATTGGTCTTGGTCTGCTTGAGCTTGTCGATCAGGAACTCGATTGCGTCGGTGGTGCCCATCGGCGCCAGGATGCGGCGCAGCACGAAGATCTTCTGCAGATCCTGCTTGGAAACCAGCAGGTCTTCCTTGCGGGTGCCGGACTTCAAGATGTCCATGGCCGGATAGATGCGCTTGTCGGCCACCTTGCGGTCGAGCTGGATTTCGCAGTTGCCGGTGCCCTTGAACTCTTCGAAGATGACTTCGTCCATGCGGCTGCCGGTATCGATCAGCGCGGTGGCGATGATGGTCAGCGAACCGCCTTCCTCGATGTTGCGGGCGGCGCCGAAGAAGCGCTTCGGCCGCTGCAGCGCGTTGGCGTCGACACCACCGGTCAGCACCTTGCCGGATGACGGCACGACGGTGTTGTAGGCGCGGCCGAGACGAGTGATCGAATCGAGCAGGATGACGACGTCGCGGCCATGCTCGACCAGGCGCTTGGCCTTCTCGATGACCATTTCGGCGACCTGCACGTGGCGCACCGCCGGCTCGTCGAAGGTCGAGGAGATCACCTCGCCCTTCACCGAGCGCTGCATGTCGGTCACTTCTTCCGGCCGCTCGTCGATCAGCAGCACGATCAGATAGCATTCCGGATGGTTGGCGGTGATCGAGTGGGCGATGTTCTGCATGAGAACCGTCTTGCCGGTACGCGGCTGCGCGTTGATCAGAGCGCGCTGCCCCTTGCCGATCGGCGCGACCAGGTCGATCACACGCGGCGAGATGTCCTTGGTGGTCGCATTCTCGATCTCCATCTTCAGCCGCTTGGTGGGATAGAGCGGCGTCAGATTGTCGAAGTGGATCTTGTGACGGATCTTTTCGGGATCGTCGAAATTGATGGTGTTGACCTTGAGCAGCGCGAAATAGCGCTCGCCCTCTTTCGGGCTGCGGATCGGCCCTTCGACCGTATCGCCGGTCTTCAGCGAAAAGCGCCGGATCTGCGACGGCGAAATATAGATGTCGTCGGGACCTGGCAGATAATTGGCGTTGGCGGAGCGCAGGAAGCCGAAACCATCCTGCAGCACCTCGACCACGCCATCACCGATGATCTCGATCTCCTGGGCGGCCAGCTTCTTCAGGATCGCAAACATCAGCTCCTGCTTGCGCATGACGCTGGCGTTTTCGACCTCGAGCGATTCGGCATAGGCGATCAGCTCTGGCGGTTTCTTGTTCTTGAACTCGGCGAGTTTCATTTCTTGCATAGACGGACCTTGAATAGATGGAGTCTGGGTAGGCTTTGGGAAAAATATCGGCGGGATGCGACAAATGCCGGGCGCGGGCGAAAAAAATGAGGGGGGGCGCATGACGGGAAGGAAGACCCGTCTTTTATCGTCGGTCGGGTGAAAGAGCAAGCTGCGTTTTGCGTGACCTATGAAGGCTTGAAACGCATCACTGCCCGTCGTTGTCTCCTGGCCGTTTTTGAGCAGCATGCATCAGAACGGCTTGACCACCACCAGGATGACGATTGCGATCATCAGCAATGTGGGGATCTCGTTGACCATCCGCCAGTGCCTGGCCGGTTTTTCATTGCGGTCCTCGGCGAATTTGCGCACCGCGCCCGCGAGATAGCCATGCATGGCGGACAGCAAAAGCACCGCACCGATCTTGGCATGCAGCCAGCCGCCCTGGAAACCAAAACCCTTCCAGGCGAGCCACAGGCCGAACACCCAGGTGACGATCATCGCCGGGTTGATGATGCCGCGCAGCAGGCGCCGCTCCATCACCTTGAAGGTCTCCGATTGCACCGAGCCCTTCTCGGCATCGGCGTGATAGACCAGCAGCCGCGGCAGATAGAGCATGCCCGCCATCCATGAGATGACGGCGAGGATATGGATCGCCTTTGCCCAGAGATAGAAGCTGTCGGGTGCCGCGAAATACAAAAGCGCGGTGAGAACGACCAGCACCGCGATACCTGACATCATCCGCATCATCGCCTGACCGGTGCTGTTCGTGTTTTTCATCTCAGCCATCAGCGTGTCGCGCTCCGCACCTGTTTCACCATCGCCTCGACATGGGCGATCGGCGTCTCCGGCGTGATGCCATGACCGAGATTGAAGATCAGCGGTCCGTCTCCCAGCGCTCCCAGGATCGCCTCGACGCCGTCGGATAGCGCCTTGCCGCCAGCCACGAGCCGCAAGGGATCGAGATTGCCCTGAACCGCACCCGAGCGCTGCAATTCCTTCGCCGCGATCAGGGGTACCGTCCAGTCGATCCCTAGCGCCGTCACGCCGGTCTTCTGTCGATATGTCCGGTAGCGCGAACCGGCACCCTTGGGAAAACCGATGATCGGAACATCGGGATGAACCGCCCGCACCCGGCCAACGATCTCGGCCATCGGCTGAACGCAGAACAGGTCGAAACTCTCATCGTCCAGCACGCCGGACCAGGAATCGAATATCTGCACCACATCCGCACCCGCCTCGATCTGGCGGATGAGATAGGCGGCCGAATGTTCGGCAAGCACCTTCAGCAATCGTTGAAAGGCCACCGGTTCGCGATAGGCAAAAAGCCGCGCCGGCGCCTGGTCGGGCGTGCCATGACCGGCGATCATGTAGGTCGCCACCGTCCACGGCGCGCCGCAGAAGCCGATCAGGGTTGTCTCTTCGGGCAGTTTGGCCCGCAACCGGCGAACCGTCTCATAGACCGGTTCGAGATTCACGTGAAACACCTCGCCTTCCAGAGCCAAAATCTCCGGCGCGGTGATCGGCGTCAGCAGCGGCCCTCTGCCCTCTTCGAAGCGGACGTCACGGCCAAGCGCATGCGGAACGACAAGGATATCGGAAAACAGGATCGAGGCATCGAAGCCGAAGCGCTCGATCGGCTGCAAGGCCACTTCGACCGCAAGGTCTGGATCATAGCAGAGGTCCAGGAACGAGCCCGCGCGTCTGCGTGTCTCCCGATACTCCGGCAGGTAGCGTCCGGCCTGACGCATCATCCAGAGCGGAGGCGGAAAATGGGCCTTGCCCCTGAGGACATCCAGCATGATCCGGTTCTGGGGCATCGAGCGCTCGCTTCTCCCAGCCTCTTCTATAATCAAAGATTCTTATATCTAAGATTCTTCTGATTCTAAGAGTCTGTTGGTTCTGGTGGTTGCCACCTGTCCCGCTTTGCCCCGGAAAACACCAGCCAACATATTGTCGCGTGCTTCTTTTTCCCAGATGTAGGGTTCTGGGGATAGATCGGAATCGATCAAGCGAGTCAAAGTGTTAGGCACAGTGGTGAAAAGCAGGTCCTGTGGACGGACCGCAGTCGAAAAAAGCCGTCCCCAAACTTGTCCCCAGTCGCCCGACGAAGCTGACAGCGCATCGAATTGTGGACAAACTGCCATCTGATACAGTCGCCTCCGACAGGCCCGTCTTTTCATCCCGCTTTATCCACAGAAGCCCACAGCCCCAGGTGACCCCCTGTGAACAAACCCCAGAGCTTCTTCCACCTGCACCTGATTTCCGACGCGACCGGCGAAACGCTGCTCGCCGCCGGCCGGGCAGCTTCGGCGCAGTACAAGGACGCGCGCGCCATCGAGCATATCTATCCGCTGATCCGCACCGAAAAGCAGGTGGCGAAGGTGTTCGAGGACATCGAGGAGGAACCGGGCATCATCCTCTATACGGTCGTCGACCAGAAGCTGGCGCGCGGCATCGACGAGCGCTGCGCGGCCATGGGCCTGCCCTGTGTGTCGGTGCTGGAGCCGGTGCTGACCGTGTTCCAGTCCTATCTCGGCACCCCGGCCGGCCGCCGCGTCGGTGCCCAGCATGTTCTCGACGCTGAATATTTCCGCCGCATCGATGCGCTCAATTTCACCATGGACCATGATGACGGCCAGTTGCCGCTCAACATGGACGATGCCGATGTCGTGCTGATCGGCATTTCGCGCACGTCGAAGACGCCGACCAGCATCTATCTCGCCAACCGCGGCATCAAGACCGCCAACATCCCGATCGTGCTTGGCGTGCCGGTGCCGGAAAGCCTGGTTGCCGCCAGCAAGCCGCTGATCGTCGGGCTAATCGCCACCGCCGAGCGCATCTCGCATGTCCGGCAAAACCGCATCCTCGGCAACAGCAGTTCGTATGAGGCATCGGATTATGTCGACCGCGCGGCGATCAGCGAAGAGCTAGCCTACGCCCGCAAGATCTGCACGCGCCATGGCTGGCCGATGATCGACGTCAGCCGCCGCTCGATCGAGGAAACGGCGGCGGCCATCGTTGCCCTGCGGGGGAAGACGCGCTAGGGCGTCGATATTCAGGTGATGCCGGCCTGCAAATGGCGGTTTCCTGCGCTTCCGGTGCTCACGTACTTTAAGTACGCTCCGCTCCGGTTCTCGGAAGCCACCATTTTCGACTCGGCCTGACCTGAATCTCAACACCCTAGTCGGTGCCAGAAAACCAGGCGTACAAACCATGACCGAAAAACTCATCCTCGCTTCCGGCAGTCCGTTCCGCAAGGCGATGCTCGTCAATGCCGGCGTCGATGTCGAGGCGGTGCCGGCCGATGTCGACGAGCGCGCGCTCGAGGGGCCTTTGCAGGATAGCGGCGTCTCGCCCGAGGATGTCGCCCTGGTGCTGGCCGAGGCCAAGGCCACAGAAGTGAGCGAGCGCAGGCCGGGCGCCCTGGTGCTCGGCTGCGACCAGACGCTGTCGCTCGTCGACGAGGTGTTCCACAAGCCGGCTGACATGGAAGGTGCCCGCCGTCATCTGCTGGCGCTGTCGGGCAGGACCCACCAGCTCAACAGCGCCGCGGTGCTGGTTCGCGACGGCAAGGTCTTGTGGCGGCATGTCGGCATTGCTTCGATGACCATGCGCAAGCTCGACCCGGCCTTCGTCGGCCGCCATCTCGCCCGCGTCGGCGCCAAGGCGCTGGGAAGCGTCGGCGCCTATCAGATCGAAGGCGAAGGCATTCAATTGTTCGAGAAAATCGAGGGCGATCATTTCACCATTGTCGGCCTGCCGCTTCTGCCGCTGCTGGCCGAACTGCGTGACCTGGGGGCAATCGATGGCTGAGGCGTCGAAGAAGGCCTTCGTGTCAGGCCATCCGGTCAAGCATTCGCGCTCGCCAAGAATCCATGGCCACTGGCTGGCCAGGCATGGCATTGACGGCAGCTACCAGGCCATCGATGTCGCGCCGCAGGATTTTGCCGAGTTCGTGAACACGCTGCAGGCAAACAATTACCGCGGCGGCAACATCACCATCCCGCACAAGGAAGTCGCCTTCGCGTTGGCCGAGCGCCGCGACCAGGCGGCGCAAGAGATCGGCGCCGTCAACACGCTGTGGTTCGAGAACGGCGTCCTGTGGGGCGGCAACACCGACGGTCACGGCTTTGCCGCCAACCTCGACGATCATGCGCCGGGCTGGGCAAGCAACGGTCCGGCGGTGGTGCTTGGCGCCGGCGGTGCGTCGCGCGCCGTCATCCATGCGCTGAAGCAGCGCGGCGTTGCCGACATCCGCATCGTCAACCGCACTCTGGCCCGAGCGCAGGAATTGAGGGATCGTTTCGGCGCCGGCGTGTCGGCGCATGGCATGGCGGCGACCGATGAACTGCTCGGCGATGCCGGCCTGCTGGTTAACACCACAGCGCTCGGCATGCATGGCAATGAAGGCCTGTCGGCCGATCCCGCCCGGCTGCCGGACCACGGCATCGTCACCGACATCGTCTATGTGCCGCTGGAGACGCCGCTGCTCGCCGCCGCCCGCGCGCGAAATCTGAAGACGGTCGACGGCCTCGGCATGCTGCTGCATCAGGCCGTGCCCGGCTTCGAGCGCTGGTTCGGCGTCAGGCCGCAGGTCACGGGGGAATTGCGCGCGCTTATCGTCGCCGATCTGGTGCCGAAGCCATGATCGTGCTCGGACTCACCGGCTCCATCGGCATGGGCAAGTCGACCACGGCCAGGATGTTCGCTGACGCCGGCGTGCCGGTCCATGATTCCGACGAGGCAGTGCATCGCCTCTATGCCGGCAAGGCAGCCCCCCTGGTCGAGGCCGCCTTTCCCGGCACCACACTTGCCGGCGTGGTCGATCGTGCCAAACTTGGCGCGCGCGTGCTCGGCGATGCCGCCG
>NZ_RZPQ01000304.1:0-6404 GCF_003999135.1 Mesorhizobium sp. M7A.F.Ca.CA.004.06.1.1
TCATTCGAAGAAGTCCGTCGCCGTCGGCTATGTGCCGAAGGAGATCGCAGATGAGAGCGACGGCTTCGAAATCGAGCTGCTGGGCAAGCGTCATGCGGCGCGCATTCAGGCGGTGCCGCTTTTCGACGCCAATTTCGAACGGATGCGTGCCTGAAGCGCTTCGGCTTCGCCGATGCGCTTCAGATTCCTGTTTGTGCATGTCGTGTCCCAAAACCGCTGGGCACTTTGGGCGACATGCACTAGTCACGCCCCTTCTTCTGGGCGTCAGGCGCTGCGGCGGTTGTCCAGCGCGAAGGCGCCGGCGCCGGCAAACACCAGATAGAGGAAGATGAAGCAGAAAGAGATCGCCGAATCGCCGCCATTGTTGACCGGGAAGAAGTCGCGCGGCATGTGCGCCATGAAATAGGCGATCGCCATTTCGCCGGCCAGAAGGAAGGCTACGGGCCGCGTGAACAGGCCGAGCGCCAGCAGGATGCCGCCGGCGAATTCGAGGATGCCGGCGGTCATGGTCAGCCCGGAAAGGGCGTGGGGATCGGCGCTGACGGGGAAGTTGAACAGTTTCTGGCTGCCATGCTCGATGAACTGCAGCGCGGTCATGATGCGCAACACGCCGAGCGCCTGCGGCTGGTATCTGGAGAGGCTTTCGAAAAGCTTCATAATGACTCCATTTTCAATCCGCCCGGCCATAGATTATCGCCCAGGAATGACCATTCACTTCGCATGGCCTGCCGTCAACAATCGGTGATTGGGAATGTTCCCAATTGCCATTAAAATTTTCTCGCCAAGGTTGCATTAGTATCTCTATGGTTGTATTGATGCGTGTACAACAATCCTGAATGTGTGGGGGCCTTTGCCATGAAAAAAGTCGTCATCAGCCTTTTCGCGATCCTCGCAGGCATTAGCTTCGCCATGGCCGAGGACGCCGGCTGTGAGGCGTTCAAGTGGCCGGTGACGCGGGAGCAGACCCTGTTTGCCGCAGCACCGGCAACGCCGTCCGGAGCGGCGCTGGCGGTTGGTGAGGCTGCGGACCTGGCGCTGGTGCCGGTAGGGAAAGCCGGTTTTGCGGTAGCGCCCGAACGTGCGCCGGCATCGGACACGTTTGGCGCCGTTGCCAGCGTGGAGGTGCCGTCCGAGGGGGCCATCCAGATCAGTCTCTCGGGCGAGGCCTGGATCGATGTCATCCAGAATGGCCAGGCCATCAAGTCGGCGGGCTATAGTGGCGTGAAAACATGCCCTGGCATCCGCAAGAGCGTGCGCTTCAAGCTTGCGCCTGGCCCGGCCACCGTTCAGTTCAGCGGCGCGAAGAAAGCTGAGCTGAAGGTCGCGGTGCTGGCGCCGGAATGAGACGGCGCCAGTCAGGGGTAGAGGCCTTCATCGGTAGTCCGATGAAAGCCCGCGCTTTGTTTCAGCGATGTTCGATCGCGGTCAGCGGACCGGCGCCATCAAGGCGAAATGCGCGCCCTGCGGGTCCTGGCATTGGACGATCCAGCTGCCGCCCGGGACCTCCATCGGCCCCATCAGGATCTTGCCGCCATTGTCGGTCACCCGTTTGGCCGCCGCATCGATGGCCGGAACATTGAAATAGAACTGCCAGACCGGGACCGGAATCTGCTCGGGCTTGTTCATGATGCCGCCGCCGGATTCGGGGCCGGCTGTAAAGGTCTGGTAAGTGCCCACCGGGCCCATGTCGAAATCGCCGGCGTCGACCCAGCCGAACTGCTCGGAATAGAAATCGAACGCGGCTTTCCAGTCGCTCGTATAAAGCTCGTGCCAGCCGATGTGGCCCGGCGTGCCGGCCGGCACGACAGGCTGGTCGGGACCGTTTGGCTGCAGGAACATGAAGGTCGCGCCTTGCGGATCGGCGACGACGGCAAAGCGGCCGACGCCCGGAATGTCGTCGGGCTGGCGGTGAACGGTGCCGCCGGCTTTCTCCAGCGATGCCGTGGCAGCGTCGACATCCCTGGTGTGGATATAGCCAAGCCAGGCGGGCGGCATGCCCATCTTGGCTGCATCCTCAGGCAAGGTCATCAGGCCGCCGACGCCACGTTCGCCGACATTCATCACGACATAGCGCGGGATGCCGGGCGCCTTGTCGAAGGGCTGCGCCGTCCAGCCGATGACTTGGGTGTAGAATGCCTCGGCGGCGTCGAGATCTGACGTCATCAATTCGTACCAGAAGAAGGGCATCGGGGCTTTTGGCATTTCGGTCTCCTCACCTTTCATACGTGATCGTCGTCCATCATAGGACGATCCTCACGACGGGAATCCGACACCGCCCGGAAAACAATGGGTGTGTGTGCCAAGCGTTCCCTGGTTGCGCACCCAGCGGTTTTCGATTTCTCTACGGCTATGAAGGGTTGTCGTTCATGCGCTTGATGTCGCTCACGCCCGAGCTTGTCGCACTGTGCCATCGGGAGGAGGCCGATCCCGGCCCGGACCCGAGCTGGACAGACATGAACGACGAGGACTTTCGAGACCTTGCCTTGCGGCTGTCCAATGAAGCCGATGAGGGGCCGCTATGGGTGTTCGCTTATGGGTCGCTGATCTGGAAGCCGGAATTCGAGTCGGTCGAGCAACAGCTCGCCACGGCCTTTGGCTGGCACCGCTCTTTCTGCCTCGACATGGTGCGTTGGCGGGGCAGTGCCGAGCAGCCTGGGTTGATGATGGCGCTCGAACGGGGCGGACGCTGCAACGGCGTGATCTATCGCTTGCCGGAGGGCGAAAAGCCGGCGCAGGTCGAAAGGCTGCTGCGGCGCGAAATCAGCGACCACGAAAGCATCGAGACGGTCCGGTGGCTGCCGGTGCATACGCCGCAAGGCACGCTGCGCGCGCTCGGCTTCTGGGTCGGCGTGAAGGGCAGGGGAACGTCGCTGAACCAGCCGTTGGACAGAGTGGCGAGCGTGCTGGCCAGAGCCTGCGGGCATATCGGATCCGGCGCCGAATATCTCTACAACACGGTCAGCCACCTCGAGGCGTTCGGCATCCATGACCGCAATCTGTGGCGACTGCAGCAGCTGGTCGCAGAGGAGGTCAAGACCATTCATGGCTGTAAGCTTGAACCCGGCCATTCGCTCGCACTGTGAAAGCAGCCTCGGCCTCCGATAACATGAGTAAAAAAATCATGTTATTATCCAGCCTTTTCAGAGACTTGCGCCGAAAATTGACCAATTGATAAAAAAATAAAACGTGCTAGCCTTCCTCAAAAGAAAACATGGGGAACTGACGATGCCAGAAGGCCAATTCAGGGAAGGCATTGCGGGCGGCAGGCTCTCGGCCGACCAGTATGCGGATAATTTTTCCGACCTGCATCCGCCGCTCGATCACCACGAGGCGCTGGTCGAATCCGATCGCTGTTATTTCTGCTACGACGCGCCGTGCATGAACGCATGCCCGACCTCGATCGACATTCCACTGTTCATCCGCCAGATCTCGACCGGCAATCCGATCGGTTCGGCCAAGACCATCTTCGACCAGAACATATTGGGCGGCATGTGCGCCCGCGTCTGCCCGACCGAAACGCTGTGCGAAGAAGTCTGCGTGCGCGAAGTGGCGGAAGGCAAGCCGGTGCAGATCGGCCGCCTGCAGCGCTATGCCACCGACGTCGCCATGAGCGAGAACAAACAGTTCTACCCGCGCGCCGAGCCGACCGGCAAGACTGTCGCCGTGGTCGGCGCCGGGCCGGCCGGCCTTGCCGCCGCGCACCGGCTCGCCCGCCACGGCCATGACGTGACCATTCTGGAGGCGCGCGCGAAAGCCGGTGGCCTCAACGAATACGGCATCGCCGCCTACAAGAGTGTCGACGATTTCGCCCAGGCCGAAGTCGATTATGTGACCGCGATCGGCGGCATCGACATCCAGAACGGCAAGGCCCTCGGCCGCGACTATCAGCTGTCGGATCTGATCCGCAATTACGATGCGGTGTTTCTCGGCATGGGCCTTGGCGGCGTCAATGCGCTGCGTGCCGATGGCGAGGACGCCGACGGCGTCATCAACGCGGTCGAGTTCATTGCCGAACTGCGCCAGGCCAGCGACCTTTCCGGCCTGCCGGTTGGCCGCCGCGTCGTCGTCATCGGTGGCGGCATGACGGCGATCGACGCGGCCGTGCAGTCGAAATTGCTCGGCGCCGAGGAGGTGACGATCTGCTACCGGCGCGGCCAGGAGCACATGAATGCGTCCGAGTTCGAGCAGGATCTGGCCGCCGCCAATGGCGTCACCATCCGCCACTGGCTGCAGCCGAAGCGGGTGATCGCCGAGGGCGGCAAAGTGTCGGGCATCGAACTCGAATACACCGCCATGAACGGCGACAGGCTTGCCGGCACCGGCGAGACCCTGACGCTCGTTGCCGACCAGGTGTTCAAGGCGATCGGACAGAGTTTTGTGCCGGCAGCCCTCAACGGCAGCGGTGCGTCGATCGATCTCGAAGCCGGCCGCATCAAGGTGGATGCGGAAGGGCGTACGTCGCTTGCCAGGGTCTGGGCCGGCGGCGACTGCATCTTCGGTGGCGACGACCTCACCGTCTCGGCGGTCGCGCAGGGGCGCGACGCTGCGGAGAGCATCAACCGGGCACTGACCTCGAACGGGAGGGCATGAGCATGGCAGATATCAGAAACAATTTCGTCGGCATCAAGTCGCCCAATCCGTTCTGGCTTGCCTCGGCGCCGCCGACCGACAAGGCCTACAACGTCATCCGCGCCTTCAAGGCCGGCTGGGGCGGCGTGGTGTGGAAGACGCTCGGCGAGGAAGGCCCGCCGGTGGTCAACGTCAACGGCCCGCGCTATGGCGCGATCTGGGGCGCCGACCGCCGCCTGCTCGGCCTCAACAACATCGAGTTGATCACCGACCGCGACCTGCAGGTCAATTTGCGCGAGATCAAGCAGGTCAAGAAGGACTGGCCCGACCGCGCCATCGTCGTCTCGCTGATGGTGCCTTGCGTCGAGGAGGCCTGGAAGGCGATCCTGCCGGTGGTCGAGGAGACCGAAGCCGACGGCATCGAGCTGAATTTCGGCTGCCCGCACGGCATGTCGGAGCGCGGCATGGGCGCGGCTGTCGGCCAAGTGCCGGAATATATCGAAATGGTGGTGCGCTGGTGCAAGCAGAACACCCGCATGCCCGTCATCACCAAGCTGACGCCCAACATCACCGATGTGCGCAAGCCCGCACGGGCGGCACATGCCGGCGGCACCGATGCGGTGTCGCTGATCAACACCATCAATTCAATCACCGGTGTCGACCTCGACAGCTTCGCGCCGCAGCCGACAATCGACGGCAAGGGCTCGCATGGCGGCTATTGCGGCCCGGCGGTGAAGCCGATCGCCATGAACATGGTGGCCGAGATCGCGCGCGATCCAGAAACCCGCGGCCTGCCGATCTCCGGCATCGGCGGCATCACCACCTGGCGTGACGCGGCCGAATTCATGGCGCTCGGCGCCGGCAATGTGCAGGTGTGCACGGCGGCGATGACCTATGGCTTCAAAATCGTGCAGGAAATGATCGCGGGCCTCGAAAACTGGATGGACGAGAAGGGGCACGCCTCGCTCAACGACATCGTCGGCCGCGCCACGCCCAATGTGACCGATTGGCAGTATCTCAACCTGAACTACGTCGCCAAGGCGCGTATCGACCAGGATGCCTGCATCAAATGCGGCCGCTGCCACATCGCCTGCGAGGACACTTCGCACCAGGCGATCACCAGCATGGTCGACGGCGTCAGGCACTTCGAGGTGATCGAGGCCGAATGCGTCGGCTGTAATCTCTGCGTCAATGTCTGCCCGGTCGAGAACTGCATCACCATGGAGCCGCTGGCAGCCGGCGTGATGGACCAGCGCACCGGCAGGCCGGTATCGCCCGTCTATGCCAACTGGACGACGCACCCGAACAACCCGATGGCCAAGGTGGCAGCGGAATAGGGACACGTCACGAGAAGAGCGCCGAGGGCGCAGCAGCTTCTCTTCCCCCCCGTATAGTGACGGGGAGAAAGACGCTGTCATCGCCGATTTCGCCAATCACCAACGTATTCCTTTTTCGAAAGCGGACGACTCTGCATTTTCCTATTGCAGATAAGAATTATCCACGATAATATATATCCATGATAAAGGAGCCGATCCAATGAAACTGGGCGAGGGCGTTGAGGCAGCCATCCATTGCGCTGCCACGCTGGCGAGTGTGGAGGGGAACAGCACCATGCCTGGCGCTGCTCTCGCCGAGGCCTTTGGCCTGTCGCCTAGCTATCTGCTGAAGCATCTCAACATGCTGAGCGCCGCGCGCATCCTGGAATCGGTGCCCGGGCCTGCCGGTGGCTATCGGCTGGCGCGGCCGGCCGAGCGCATCACGCTGCTCGACATCGTGCTGGCCGTCGAGGGCCGCGAGCCGGCCTTCCGTTGCGGCGAGATACGCCAGCGCGGTCC
>NZ_RZPQ01000305.1:0-6389 GCF_003999135.1 Mesorhizobium sp. M7A.F.Ca.CA.004.06.1.1
CGGCGAGCCTGCCGATGCGATGGCGTCCATCGACAAGCTGCAGGGGCCGGATTGGTTCGGCCTGTTCAAGTCGTTCCACCGCGCCCTGATCGCTGATGCATCCGGCATGCCCGAAAAGGCCGAGGCGATCTATGCCGCGACCATGCAGGATACCGCCGCCGGCGGTGCTGCTCCCGAAACCTGGATGCGCAACGCCCAGGCCTACGCCTCGTTCCTGGTCCGCAAGGGCGACAAGACCAAGGCGCTGTCGGTGCTCGACCAAGCCGAGGCGTTTTCGCCGGGCAAGCTGGAAATCGTCGCCTTGCGCGACCGAATTGCAAAAGGCGACAAGATTGCGCCGCTGGTTGCCGGCCCATCCGATGGCGCCTCCGAAATCCTGCTCGACCTCGCCACCGCGCTCAACCGTGGCGGCGGCGAGCCGTTCGTGCGCCTCTATCTGCAATATGCGCTTGCTTTGAAGCCTGACAGCGACGCTGCCCTTGTGCAACTCGCCGCCGTGTCCGAGCAATTGAAGGACGGCGAAGGTGCCATCGCGCTCTATCGCCGGATTCCCGCCGCTTCGCCGCTGAAGGAGCTTTCGGACCTGCAACTCGGCCTCAATCTTGCCGATCTCGACCGTCACGAAGAAGCGATCACCCATCTGAAAGCCTTGGTCGACGCCCATCCCAATGACATGCGCGCCTATCTGGCGCTCGGCGGCGTCTATTCCTCGAAGGACGATTTCCGTTCGGCCGCCACTCTCTACGATAAGGCCGTCGAGGTGCTGAAGGCGCCGACCGCGGCCAACTGGAACATCTTCTACCAGCGCGGCATCGCTTATGAGCGTCTGAAGGAATGGCCCAAGGCCGAGCCGAACTTCCGCAAGGCGCTGGAACTGTTCCCCGACCAGCCGCAGGTGCTGAACTATCTCGGCTATTCCTGGGTCGACATGAACATGAACCTCAAGGAAGGCCTGGCGATGATTCAAAAGGCCGTCGACCTCAGGCCGAGCGACGGTTACATCGTCGATTCGCTGGGTTGGGCCTATTTCCGCCTCGGCAGGTTCGATGACGCGGTGCGCGAAATGGAACGCGCCGTGTCGCTGAAGCCGGAAGATCCGGTTCTCAACGATCACCTCGGCGACGCCTACTGGCGCGTCGGCCGCAAGCTGGAAGCCACCTTCCAGTGGAACCAGGCTCGCGACCTGAAGCCGGACCCCGATGTGCTGGCCAAATTGCAGCAGAAGCTGATGAAGGGCCTGCCGCCGATCGAGTCCAACACGGCGCAGGAAACCCCGAAGGTCAAGCCAGAGCCGGTGCCCGCCCCGAAAGGGTGAAGTTCGCCATTTGAATTCAATGCAAACGGGGCTCTTTTCGGAGTCCCGTTTTCGTTTGAACCGGATTCGGCTGGCTGCCTCAGAAGAGCTTGCGATAGACGACGAAGCCGGAGTGTTCGGCGACCTTGTCGTAAAGCTTCATCGCCGTGTGATTGGTCTCATGCGTCAGCCAGTATACCCGGCCTGAGCCGGCCGCCTGCGCGCGCTCGTAAACGCGCTCGATCAGCGCCCGTCCGATGCCTTTGCCACGCGAGGCCTGCGTGGTGAAAAGGTCCTGCAGATAGCAATTCGGCGCGATCGCCGTGGTGCTGCGATGGAAGAGATAGTGCACGAGGCCGAGAAGCTGTCCCTCGCCTTCGGCCACCAGCGCGTGGACCGGCTCATAGGCATCGAAGAAACGAGACCATGTCATCTGGGTGATCTCACCCGGCAGGGCCGTTTCACCCGAGCGGCCATAAAATGCATTGTAGCCGTCCCACAGCGGCAGCCATTGCTCGAAATCCTGTCGCGTGACAGGGCGGATGACGATCGGGCTGGGCATGGCTGAAACCTGTTGTCGTTGCTGCACAGGCGAACAGAGCGCAGGCCCCAGAGATGGGCAATGGGCCAGCCCCTGCAAAGCTTTCAACATTGTCCATAATGTCGGGGTGACCGCATCGGCGTGCTTTGCTTGACGCTTTGCTGTTGGGTCTCTAGGACGTGCCGGCAAGCTAGCCTGTGCTGTCGAGGCCATCCGTGACAATTGAAATCCCCGCCCATATGCATCCCAGCCGCTCGTTCCAGGGGCTGATCCTGACCTTGCACAACTATTGGGCGGCCTATGGCTGCGTCATCCTGCAACCCTACGACATGGAAGTCGGCGCCGGCACCTTTCATCCGGCAACGACGCTGCGCGCGCTCGGCCCAAAACGCTGGAACGCTGCCTATGTCCAGCCCTCGCGCCGCCCCAAGGACGGGCGTTATGGCGAGAACCCGAACCGGCTGCAGCATTATTACCAGTACCAGGTGATCCTGAAGCCGAACCCGCCCAATTTGCAGGAACTCTATCTCGGCTCGCTGGCGGCGATCGGCGTCGATCCGCTGCTGCACGACATCCGCTTCGTCGAGGATGATTGGGAAAGCCCGACGCTGGGCGCCTGGGGTCTCGGCTGGGAATGCTGGTGCGACGGCATGGAAGTCTCGCAGTTCACCTACTTCCAGCAGGTCTGCGGCATCGAATGCGCGCCGGTGGCCGGCGAACTCACCTACGGGCTGGAGCGGCTGGCCATGTATGTGCAGGGCGTCGACAATGTCTACGACCTCAATTTCAACGGCCGCGAAGGCGCCGACAAGGTCACCTATGGCGATGTCTTCCTGCAGGCCGAGCAGGAATATTCGCGCCACAACTTCGAACACGCCAACACGGCGATGCTTCTGCGCCACTTCGAGGACGCCGAGGCCGAGTGCAAGGCGCTGCTCGACGCCGGCGCGCCGGCATCGAACGACAATCTGCCGATGCACCGCATGGTTTTCCCGGCCTACGACCAGTGCATCAAGGCCAGCCATGTCTTCAACCTGCTCGACGCACGCGGCGTGATTTCGGTCACCGAGCGGCAGAGCTACATCCTGCGGGTGCGCAATCTGGCCAAGGCCTGCGGCGAAGCGTTTTTGAAGACGCAGGCGGGTGGCTTGGCGGCCTGAGCTTCAGGCCCGCTTCATCATCTCGAGGGAAACGTTGATCGGCGGTACGGCCTGACCGCCGGCACCGTCGATCGTGCGCAATGCCTGTCGAACGCCCGGCATCGAGAAGGCACCGTGAGCCTGCGCCGTGAAGCAGGCGCCGAGCGCGAGGATCTGCAGAAGTCTGGATGCCGTTTTCATGGTCGTTGAGCCAATAGTTTCCTGCCTGAGCGTGGGTCGCTTCAGCGCTGCGTTCGGTTCATGGAAATCTTTGATCCAAGGACGGGTGGCGCGGTCTTGTCCCGACAGGGCGGCCAAAATTTCTGGAAACGGGCGCAAATCGGCGATCCCCGCGCGGAAAGGGTGACAGCGGCCAGCCGAGTTGCTATGCCCCCGCCCGGACCATTTTGCCGCGTGAGCCCCATCCATGCCTGACCTGCTTCTAGAACTCCGCTCGGAAGAGATTCCTGCCCGCATGCAGCGCAAGGCGGCGGGTGATCTCAGGAAGATGCTGACCGACGGCCTGGTCGAGGCGGGGCTGACCTATGAAGCGGCGCGCGAGTACTGGACGCCACGCCGGCTGACGCTCGATATCAGGGGCCTCACCGCGCGCTCGAAAGATATAAGCGAAGAGATCAAGGGGCCTTCGACATCGGCGCCTGAACAGGCGGTCCAGGGGTTCCTGCGCAAGGCCGGACTTTCCTCGATCGCCGAGGCCCATGTCCATTCCGATCCGAAGAAGGGCGATTTTTATGTCGCCCACATTTCGAGGCCGGGCAGGGCGGCGGAAGAGATCATCGCCGAACTGGTGCCGGGCATCATCCGCAATTTCCCGTGGACGAAATCGATGCGCTGGGGACCGGCCTCGGCCAAGCCAGGCTCGCTGCGCTGGGTGCGCCCGCTGCAATCGATCCTGTGCACCTTCGGCCCGGAGACAGAGGAGCCTGTCGTGGTCGATTTCGAGATCGACGGCATCCGCTCCGGCAACACCACCTACGGCCACCGCTTCCATGCGCCTGACGCCATCACGGTGCGCCGCTTCGACGACTATGTTTCCAAGCTGGAAGCGGCCAAGGTCGTGCTCGATGCTGATCGGCGCAAGGAGATCATCCTTGCCGACGCCCGCAATCTAGCCTTCGCCAACGGGCTTGATCTGGTCGAGGACGAAGGGCTGCTGGAGGAGGTGTCCGGGCTGGTCGAATGGCCTGTCGTGCTGATGGGCGAGTTCGAGGAGGCATTCCTGGCCATTCCAGCCGAAGTGATCCGACTGACCATCCGCGCCAACCAGAAGTGCTTTGTGACGCGGCCGCAGGGTGTCGACGACGCGCTTTCCAGCCGCTTCATCCTCACAGCCAATATCGAAGCGAAGGATGGCGGCAAGGAGATCGCCCACGGCAACGGCAAGGTGGTGCGCGCCCGCCTGTCCGACGCGCTTTATTTCTGGACGACCGACCAGGGCGATTTGCCTGACCTGGCTGAGCTCGAGGCATCGGCGGAAAAATTCGGGCTTGATCTCAAGAAGCCGCTCGACCAGCGCATGGCCCGGCTCGACCATCTCGGCGTGACTTTCCACGCCAAGCTCGGCACGCAGGGCGAACGGGTGGAGCGGATCAAGCGATTGGCGGAAGAACTGGCGCCGATCGTGGCGCAGTCAATCTCCCCCCTTGAGGAGGAGATGGCCGGCAGGCCAGAGGGGGTCGCCGCGCGTGAAGCGCCGGCGTCCTCTGACCGCGATGGGGCGTCGCATCCGGTCGTGCCGACCCCCTCTGTCGCCTTCGGCGACATCTCCCCCTCGAGGGGGGAGATTATCGCGCTCGCAGGTCGTGCCGCCGTCTTGGCCAAGGCCGATCTCACCACCGAAGTCGTCGGCGAGTTTCCGGAACTGCAGGGCGCAATGGGCCGCAAATATGCGCTGCTTCAGGGCGAGCATGCATCGGTCGCCGCTGCAGCGGAGGAACACTACAAGCCGCAGGGCCCGTCCGATCGCGTACCGAGCGATCTGGTGTCGGTCGCTGTCGCGCTCGCCGACAAGCTGGATACACTGGTCGGCTTCTGGGCGATCGACGAAAAGCCGACAGGGTCGAAGGACCCTTATGCGTTGCGGCGGGCCGCGCTCGGGGGTGTTAGAATATTGGTCGAGAATAATATTCGACTGGCGCTGATATCCATTGTCGGGACGGCTTCCGACCTCCTCTCCTTCTTCCACGACCGCCTGAAGGTCTATCTCCGTGACCAGGGCGCACGGCATGATCTCATCGATGCGGTGTTGGCGGCAGGTTCGCGCCCCATCTCCCCCCTAGAGGGGGAGATGTCGGCGAAGCCGACAGAGGGGGGCGCTATCCCGCCGACCTCTCAGCGCGAAGCGCCCCCCTCTGCCCTGCCGGGCATCTCCCCCACAAGGGGGGAGATTGGCCAATCGCCGAACGACGATCTCCTGCAGATCGTGCGCAGGGTCGAGGCGCTGGGCTCCTTCCTCGATACGGAGGACGGTAAGAACCTGCTCGCCGGCACCAAGCGTGCGGCCAACATTCTGGCCGCCGAGGAGAAGAAGAAAACGGCGGTCGCCGAAACCGTTGAGCCGGCGCTGTTTCGCGAGGATGCCGAGAAATCGCTGTTTGCGGCGGTGAATCAGGCTGAGAAGCAAGCCGGCGAAGCGATTCAAAACGATGACTTTTCCGGCGCCCTGCTGGCGCTTAGCGTGTTGCGCGAACCGGTTGATTCATTCTTTGAGCATGTTCTCGTAAACGATGAGGATCAGGCGGTGCGTGCCAACCGCCTGGCGCTGCTCGCCCGCATCCGCGCGGCCACCGGTCAGGTCGCGGATTTCTCCAGGATCGCAGGTTAAGGCGAAGAAAATATTCTCTGCTACCGGCCGCTCAAGCCGGCTTACAGTCATATGGCGATGATCTCTCCGTGGCAAAAGGAACATGTTCCCCAACCCCACGGAGGCTTCCATGAATTCCGATCACGAAATCGAAGTGACAGAAGAAACTCCCGCCGAGGCGCTTGAATCCGCTTCCGAAACCCGCCGCAGCAGCGGTCGAAGCCGCTGACCTGTCTGATGACGACGAAGATGAAGACGAAGAAGACGAGGACGACGCCGAGGACAGCGTGAAGGCTGAAGGCGACGAGTCCGAAGAAGATGACGACAAGGAAGAAGCGGCCTGATTTTTTCAGCCGCCGAATCTATCGATGGCAAGGCGGCGCTGAGGCGCCGCCTTCTCCTATCAGCCGTCCCCCGAAGCCGACGGTCAGCCGCCCCGGCGACGGTCAGTTCTCGAGAATGCTGACGCGCACGCTGTTTTCGTAGACATCGACCTGGATCAGCGGTTCGCCATTGACGATGGCGCGCTTGGTCGAGGAACTCATCGCGCCGCCGCGTTCCAGCATGCGCTGCAGGTCGGCGCGCTGACCG
>NZ_RZPQ01000306.1:0-6388 GCF_003999135.1 Mesorhizobium sp. M7A.F.Ca.CA.004.06.1.1
GTGAGCGGTTGCCATGAAAGTCGGGCAGCACATGCAGCCTTGCGGCGAGGTTGTCGCCCTCGGTGGCGCGCAGCTCGGCGACACGCCCGGCGATCTTCGCATGCATGGCGGCATCCGGCTCGCCGCCGGCGCCGTGCCAGCGGATGATGTGGTCGAGCAGGGCGCCGGTCGCCGACTGGCCGCCTTCCGACAGCCACAGTCTCGGCAGCGCCGCGCCGTAGTATGGCCCCCAGACGCCGGCGAAAGGCTGCGGATCGGGCGACATCGCCATCACGCAGCTCGATGTGCCGGCGATCAGCGCCAAATGCCGGCCGATGTCCTGTTCGTCGCCGGCAAAGCCGCCGAGCACGCCAAGCGCGCCGGCATAGGCATCGATGACCCCGGCGCCGACCCGGCATTTCTCGCTCAGCCCAAGCTCGGCCGCCGCTTGCGCCGTCAATCGACCGATATCGGCGCCGACCGGGCTGGCTTTTTCCGGCAGGCTGCCGTGCTCGAAAAGATCGTCGAGGCCGACGAGTTCGAAGAAATCGCGCCGCCAGCCTGTCTCCTCATGCGCCAGATAGGTCCATTTGGCGGTCAGCGTGCATTGCGAGCGGGCCAGCGAGCCCGTCGCTTGCCAGGTCAGGAAATCGGTCAGGTCGAATAAATAGCCGGCTTCATTCCACGTCCGCGGCAAATTGCGCTTCAGCCACATCAGCTTCGGCGTCGCCATTTCCGGCGACATGACGCCGCCGATGTAATTCAGCACGGCGTGGCCGCTTGCCGTGCATTCGTCGGCCTCGGCGATGGCGCGGTGGTCGAGCCAGACGACGGTGTCCCAGCGCTTGTCGCCGGTGACCGAGACGCTGAGCTGGCCGCCTTGCCGGTCGCGCACCACCAGCGAACAGGTGGCATCGAAGGAGATGCCGACAATGTCCTCAGGCTCGACACCGGCTTTTTCGCGGGCAGCGCGCACGGCGGTGCAGACGGCCGACCAGATATCGCGCGAATCATGCTCGGCGTGATCGGGCTTCGGCTGGTTCATGGCGATCGGCCGCTCGGCGCGGCCGAGCAAGGTGCCTGTGGTGTCGAGAATGCCCGCGCGAGCGCTCCCGGTGCCGACATCGACCGCGCAAACGAACTGTTTCGTCAAGATGCTCTGTCTCTCGCTCCCAGGCCTGCAATCAGATCGGGCAATTGCAGCATGTCAGCGAATATAAAGTCCGGCTCACTCGACGCAAGCCGCGCTTTCAAGGTCGGGTTGCCGGCATGCGAGCCGCCGGTGAAGGCAAACACGCGCATCCCCGCCGCGCGCGCAGCAATGATGCCGGCCGGGCTGTCCTCGACGACGAGGCATTTGCGCGGATGAGCCCGCATGCTGGCGGCGGCATGCAGGAACAGATCCGGCGCCGGCTTTCCCTTGGCCACCATGGTGGCACTGAACAGGTGCGGCTCCATCAGCCCAAGCAATCCGGTGACGTCGAGCGCGTAGCGGATGCGGTCGAGCGTGCCCGAGGACGCGACACAGAACGGCAGCCCAAGCTTCGGCAGTATCTTCTTGACGCCGGCGATCGGCTTCAGCTCCTCGCGGAATTTGCGCATCAGTTCGACGCGCATCTCGGTCAGGTGCAGGTCTGTGATATCGAGCCCGAAGTCGCGGCCGAGGATCTCGCGCACGCTTTTCATGCTCCTGCCGAGGAAATGCTCGTAGGCGGCATCCTCACTGACGCTGCCGCCGGCGACTTTGACCATGCCGAGCAGCGCCGAGACGGAGAGCGCCTCGCTGTCGACCAGCACGCCATCGCAGTCGAAGATGACCAGTTCAGGCGTCATGGCCGAGAATGGCTCTCAGAGCTTGCCGGCGAGGTAGCGCGTCAGCGTCGCGCGCGCGCCATTCGCCCACAGCACGTTGAGCGCATGGGCGAAGGCCTCGACAAACGCCGTCGCGCGGCCGACATCGCCATAGATGTCCTCCATGGCAAGCCAGGCGGCGGGAGCATCCTTTGCCGCTTTTGCCGTTGCCTGCAGCCGGCCCCAGCTCGGATCGTTGGGCTCGATGACGGCGCCGCTATCCGTCGTGCCGAAGCAGTAGCGGCACCATAGCGCCGATTCCAGCGCCAGGCCCGCGACGCTCTTTCCGGCCTTCAGCCGGTCGGCGATGGTCGGGATGATGAATTTCGGCTGGCGGTTGGAGCCGTCGAGGCAGAGCCGGCGCACCGTGTCGCCGATCTTGGGATTGGAAAAGCGGCTCTCGATGAGCTGGTAATAATCTTCCAGGACCGTGTCCGGCACCGGCGGCACGGTCGGAATGATTTCCTCCCGTTCGAGCTTGGCCAGAAACCCGCTCACCAGCGGCTCCTGCATCGCCTCATGGACGAAATGGATGTCCATCAGGCCGGCCGGATAGGCAATCGTCGCGTGGCCGCCATTGAGGATGCGGATCTTCATCAATTCGTAGGGCGCAACGTCTTTGACGAACTGCACGCCGACCTTTTCCAGCGGCGGCCGGCCGCCGGTGAAATGGTCCTCCAGCACCCATTGCCGGAACGGCTCGCAGAACACCGGCCAGTTGTCCTCAAGGCCAAAGTCCTTGGCGAGGATGCCGCGTTCGCGGTCGGTGGTCGCCGGCGTGATGCGATCGACCATACCATTCGGGAAGGCGACATGCTCGCTGACCCAGTTCGCCAGATCCTCGTCGATCAAACGGGCCAGGCCGATGACGCCGTCCGAGGTGACATGGCCGTTGTGGGGAATGTTGTCGCACGACATGACCGTGAACGGCACGGTGCCTTCATCGCGCCGCCGCACCAGCCCGGCAAGGATGATGCCGAACACCGTCTTCGGTGTCGCGCCGGGCTGCGCATCGGCGAGGATGTCGGGGTGGGTCGGGTTGAACACGCCGGATGCCGGATCGATGAAATAACCGCCCTCGGTGATGGTCAGCGAAACGATCTTGATCGCCGGGTCGGCCAGCCGTTCGATGATGCCGGCCGCATCGCCGGGCATCAGGAAGTCGATCATGGCGCCGGTGACCCGGGCGCTCATATGGCCGCTGTCCTGCTCGACCACCGTGGTCAGCCAGTCCTGCTCTTCCAGTTTGCCGCGGCCGATCTTTTCACCGTCGAACACGCCGGCGCCGATCAGTGCCCAGTCATGGCCGACGCCCGAATTGAACAGATCGTCGAGATAGACGGCCTGATGCGAGCGATGGAAATTGCCGACTCCGAAATGCACGATGCCGGCCTTCAATGTCGCGCGGTCATACTTCGGGCCGGCGACCTCAGCGGGCAGTTTGGAGAGGTTTGAGGACGAGAGTTTCACGGTCATCTGTTTTACCCTTTGGCCGAATCTAGGCCTTCGTTACGCTCCTCTCCCGGTTGGGGAGAGGATAAGGGGTGGCACTGGCTACGCGCCCGCTGATGTCGGCCTCTGCTCCCCGCGGAGGGACGAGGAGCAGAGGCCGTCCCCCGCCCTCAACTCATCCACTGGCCGCCATCGACATTGTAGGTCTGGGCGACGATGTATTCGGCGTCGCTGCTGGCGAGAAAAACCGCCATGCCGGTGAGGTCCTGCGCCGTGCCCATGCGGCCATACGGCACTGCCTCGCCGACCAGCTTCTTCTTCTCGCCCTTCGGCCGGTTCTCATATTTGGCGAACAGCGAATCGACGTGATCCCAGTGCTCGCCGTCGACGACGCCAGGGGCAATCGCGTTGACGTTGATGCGGTGCTTGATCAGGTCGAGCCCCGCTGACTGTGTCAGCGAAATGACGGCGGCTTTGGTGGCGCAATAGACGCCGACCAGCGCCTCGCCGCGTCGTCCGGCCTGGCTCGCCATGTTGATGATCCTGCCGCCCCGGCCAGCGGCGATCATCGAGCGGGCGGCTGCCTGCAGCATGAACAGCGTGCCGGCGACATTGACGGAAAACAATTTATCGTAGCTTGCCTTGGTGATCTCGACGATCGGTGCCAGATCGAAAAGAGCGGCGTTGTTGATCAGGATATCGAGGCCACCGGTCTTCGTCTCGACGGCTTTCACCGCCGCCTCGATGGAGGCGAGGTCGGTGACGTCGAGCTTGACCGCATAGGCCTTGCCGCCGATCTCGGCGGCCGTCTTCTCCGCCGCCTCGAGATTGATGTCGGCTATGGCGACGGTGGCGCCTTCGCCGGCATAGGCTTCGGCGAAGGCTCTGCCGATGCCGCGGGCCGAACCTGTGATCAGCGCGGATTTGCCGGCCAGCCGCATGTTCAGATTGCCTTCCCGTCGGCGCCGAAGCGATGCAGCTTGGCCTTGTCGGGCGTCAGATAGATGGTGTCGCCATGATGGACGCCGAGTTCGCCGTCGGCGCGCACCGTCAGCGGGCCGACGCCATCGGCCTGGACATGCAGGAAGGTGTCGGAGCCGAGATGCTCGGCGACGCCGACGACCGCCTTCCATTCGCCCGCTGTGGTCGAGATCTCCAGGTGTTCGGGACGGATGCCGATGGTCTTGGCGCCGTTTTTGGCAGCCGGCGTGCCTTCGATCAGGTTCATCTTCGGCGAGCCGATGAAGCCGGCGACGAACAGGTTCTTCGGCGTCTTGTAGAGCTCCATCGGCGAGCCGACCTGCTCGATGTTGCCGGCGTTCAGCACGACGATCTTGTCGGCCATGGTCATGGCTTCGACCTGGTCGTGGGTGACGTAGATCATGGTCGTCTTGAGCTGATGGTGCAGCTCGCTGATCTCCAGCCGCATGGTGCCGCGCAGTGCCGCATCGAGATTGGACAGCGGTTCGTCGAACAGGAAGGCGGTCGGCTGACGCACGATGGCGCGGCCGATGGCGACGCGCTGGCGCTGGCCGCCGGAAAGCTGGCCGGGCCTGCGTTCGAGATAGTTGGTCAGGTTGAGCACGCGCGCGGCGTCTCCCACCTTCTTGTCGATGGTCGCCTTGTCCTCGCCGGCCATCTTCAGCGGGAAACCGATGTTCTTGGCCACCGTCATGTGCGGATAGAGCGCATAGGACTGGAACACCATGGCGAGCTTGCGCTTGGCCGGTGCCTCGCCGGTGACGTCGCGGCCGTCGATGTTGATGGAGCCGCCGCTGGTGTCCTCGAGCCCGGCGATCAGCCGCAGCAGCGTTGACTTGCCGCAACCCGACGGGCCGACGAAGACGACGAACTCGCCATTCTCGATCACCAGGTCGAGACCGGGGATGATGGACGTCGCTCCGAAGGATTTGGAGACGTTCTTGAGCGTGATGTTTCCCATGATTTCCTCCCCGAGGGGTTATTTCTGCCGATTGCTTCGGGCAATTCCGTTACTTCACCGCGCCATCAATTATTTGACCGCACCAAATGTCAGGCCGCGCACCAGCTGCTTCTGGCTGAACCAGCCCATGATCAGGATCGGCGCGATGGCCAGTGTCGAGGCGGCCGAGAGCTTGGCCCAGAACAGGCCTTGCGGGCTGGAGAACGAGCTGATGAAGGCGGTCAGCGGTGCTGCTTCCGTCGTCGTCAGCCGGATCGTCCAGAACGCCTCGTTCCAGGCTAGGATGATGTTGAGCAGCATCGTCGAGGCGATGCCCGGCACCGCCATCGGCGTCAGCACATAGACGATCTCGTTCCACAGCGACGCGCCGTCCATGCGTGCCGCTTCCAGGATCTCGCCCGGTATTTCGCGGAAGTAGGTCTAGAGCATCCACACCACGATCGGCAGATTGATCAGCATCAGCATGATCATCAGGCCGATCCGGCTGTCGAGCAGTCCTGTGTCGCGGAAGATCAGGTAGATCGGGAACAGCACCGCGACCGCGGGCATCATCTTGGTGGACAGCATCCACATCAAGATGTCCTTGGTCCGCTTGGTCGGCGAGAAGGCCATCGACCATGCCGCCGGTATGGCGACGAGCAGGGCCAGGATGGTCGAGCCGACCGAGAGCAGCACCGAGTTGAAAAAGAATTTGAAGTAGCCGCTCTGCGCCTGAACCTCGGCATAGCTCTCGAACGTTCCCGACGGGATGATGCTGAAGCCCTGGATGGCTTCCTGCTCCGACTTGAACGAGGTGATGATCGTGTAGAGGATCGGGAAGAAGATCAGCAGGGCGACGATCCAGGCGGCAACTGTCGCAATCGTCTTGTGCTGGGTGGTGACTGAGCGTGCCATCGTAGCCTCCCTTACTTGTCCAGGTTCTTGCCGACGGCGCGCATGGCGAAGAAGGCAACGATGTTGGCGAGAATGACGGCGATCACACCGCCGGCGGATGCCTGGCCGATTTTGAACTCCAGCAACGCCTTCTGGTAGACGAGGAAGGGCAGGTTGGTGGAGGCGTATCCCGGGCCGCCATTGGTGGTGACGAGGATCTCGGCATAGACGGAGAGAAGGAAGATCGTCTGGATCAGGATGACGACCGTGATGGCGCGCGACATGTGCGGC
>NZ_RZPQ01000307.1:0-6386 GCF_003999135.1 Mesorhizobium sp. M7A.F.Ca.CA.004.06.1.1
CTCCTTGAGGCCGCCGGGGCCGCGAATGATGGCTTCGACCTCGCGCGAACCGGTGACGCAGATGAAGACGATATCAGATGCCGCCGCCACATCGCGCGAGGTCGATGCTTCCGTGGCGCCGCGGCCAAGCAGGTCTTCCGCCGGTTTGCGGTTCTTGCGGCCGAGGAAGGTCAGGCTGTAGCCCTTGTCGACGATGTTCTTGGCGATCCCGTGGCCCATCAGGCCAAGCCCGATGAAGCCGATCTTTTCGCTCGCGGCAGTCGTGTTCATGTCTTCAAGTCCTGTTGCAATGATTGATGTCAGGCACTGCCGTTTTGCAGGCGAGGGTGGTTGCGGATGGCGATATTGTCTGACAATACACATAAATTCCTGAGGATGTGGAGAGCAAAATGACGAAGCGGATCATGTTCACCGGCGGCAGCGGCAAGGCCGGACGCCATGTCGTCCAATATCTGGTCGAGCAAGGCTGCCAGGTGCTCAACATCGACACCAAGCCGCTCGACAATCCCAAGGTGCGCACGCTGATTACCGACATCACCGACAGCGGGCAGGTGTTCAACGCACTGTCGAGCTATATGGGCCTGCATGAATTCGACCCCTCGCTGCGCCCGCAGCCGGTCGATGCGGTGGTGCATTTCGCCGCCATCCCGCGCATCATGATCACCACCGACAACGAGGTGTTCCGCATCAATGCGCTCGGCACCTACAATGTCATCGAGGCGGCGGTTAAGCTCGGTATCCGCAAAATTATCATCGCCTCCAGCGAGACGACTTATGGGCTTGTGTTCGCCAACGAGCCGCGCGATCCCAAATATTTCCCGCTCGACGAGGAGTATGATGTCGATCCGATGGACAGCTATGCTTTGTCCAAGGTCGTCAACGAGAAAACGGCGCGGGCCTTTGCGCAACGCAACGGCACCGACATCTACGCCCTGCGCATCGGCAACGTCATCGAGCCGCACGAATATTCGCTGTTTCCGAAATGGTTCGCCGATCCGGGTTTCCGCAAGCGCATCGCCTGGAGCTATGTCGACGCGCGCGACCTTGGCCAGATCACGCTGCGCGCCATCGAGAAGGACGGGCTCGGCTATCAGGTGTTCAACGCGGCCAATGACGACACCTCGTCCGACCTGCCGACTGCCGAACTCCTGAAGCGGTTCTACCCCGGCGTGACGGTCAAGGCCGAACTCGGCGAATACGAGACGCTGCTCTCCAACCGCAAGGCGCGCGACGTGCTGGGCTTCCGCCCGGAGCATAGCTGGCGCAAATACGTCAAGCAGGACTGATCCGCGAAGCAATCGGGGCTGATCTGTGCACAGCGGGCGGCTTTGCGGTGCAAGCCGCTTGCCGCGCTTGACAGCCTGCTTAATACGGACTTTCTGGAACCCATGCGGGACGCGAAGCCGAACAAGGAAAAATCGTTGGGGAAGGCGGTCTCCGGGGACCGTCCGGGCGGCGTTCGCCGCGCCGACGCCGCGCGTATCCCAGGCTCCAGCGTCCACGCCTCGCTGGCCAGCGAAATCGGCCTCAGGATCGTGCGCGGCGACTATCCGCCCGGCACCATCCTGCCCAATGAAGCGAAATGGTCGGAGACCTTCAGCGTCAGCCGCTCGGCGGTGCGCGAAGCCATCAAGATGCTGATGGCCAAGAGCCTTTTGGCCTCACGTCCCAAGATCGGCAGCTGGGTCGAGCCGAAGGAACGCTGGAACCTGCTCGATCGCGATGTGCTTGCCTGGTACGCGACGTCGCCGGATCGCGAAGTGTTCCTCAAGACGGTGCAGGAATTCCGCCACATCATCGAGCCGGAAGCGACCGCGTTTGCCGCCATGCGAAGAACCGACGAGCAGATGGCCGAGATCAGCCTGGCCTGCCGGGAGATGGGAGAGGCGACGAGCCTGCAGGAGCGGACCCGTGCCGACACGCGCTTCCATCTTGCCATCCTGCGGGCTTCGGGCAATGACCTTCTGGTGCCGCTCGGCGTACTGATCGAGTCCGCGTTCGATCACCTCTTTGCCTATACGACGCGGGAGATCGACGATCTCAACCACGCGCAGAAGCTGCACGAGGCGATCGAGAAGAACATCCGCTTGCAGCGCCCCGACGCCGCGCGCAATGCAGTGCGCAAACTGCTCGCCAACACAGACGGCGTCATCCGCGCCCGGTAGGGCCGGCCGCCGCTAATCATCCTTGTCACGTCCGAAGGCGCTGCGCAGTTCGTCCTTGGCGTCCTCAAGCACTTTTTTGCGCGCGGCAGGCAAGTTCTTGCCGGCGCGGTTGATGTAAAAATTCAGCATCGACATGGCGGATTGGAAAGGCTCGGCCTTGCGCCTGTGGCTGTGTTCGGCGGATCGTTTCAGCGAGCCGGCGATCTTCCTGGCGTCGTCGGATTCGAAGACGTGATCCTCAAGATCCATTGCGTTGCTGTGCTCGGTCACCTCGGCCGACCATTTTTTCCTGGTGGCGGTCATCGCTGGACTCCTTTGCAGGGTGGGTTGCCGGGAAAACTCTGCACATCGGCATCGGTTCCGGCCTGGCTCTGGAGCCACGGATTTGCCCGCTGTGGCGCTGCTGCGGCCTGAGAATGCGCCGATAGTGGCGCAAACGGCAGCCGATCTCCGAGACCGCCGACAGGAAACGCCTTGACCCGAACCGACAGCATCCAGCCCGGCCCCGGCATCGACAGCTCCTATGCCTGGATGCGGCTTGCCATCTCGATGCTGCTGGCGACGATCGGCGCCGTGGGCATGTGGGCTGTCGTCGTCGTGCTGCCTGCGGTGCAGGCCGAGTTCGGCGTCGACCGCGCCGCGGCGTCCATGCCATACACCGCGACCATGGTCGGTTTCGCCGCCGGCAACGTGCTGGTCGGCCGCGCCATCGACCGGATGGGTTACTGGATCCCGGCGCTGCTCTCTTCGATTGCGCTTTCCGCCGGCCTGCTGCTCGCGGCGCTGTCGACCTCGATCCTGCAATTCACGCTTGCCCAAGGAGTGCTGATCGGTGTCGGCACGTCGGTGATCTTCGGGCCGCTGATCGCCGATATCTCGCACTGGTTCAACCGTCGTCGCGGTGTCGCGGTCACGGCGGCGGCGGCCGGCAATTACCTTGCCGGAGCGTTGTGGCCGACCATCATGCCGACGCTGATGAAGGCGGAAGGCTGGCGCTTCACCTATGCGGCAATCGGCATCTTCTGCCTGGTGACAATGGTGCCGCTGGTGCTGATGCTGCGGCGCGGTGCCCCGGCGGCGGCCGTCGCGGGTTCGCCCGGAAGCCGATCGGTGCAGCCGATCTCGCTGTCGCCGGCGGCCTTGCAGGTGCTGCTGGTCGTCGCCGGGCTCGGCTGCTGCGTGGCGATGTCGATGCCGCAAGTGCATATCGTCGCCTACTGCATGGACCTCGGCTACGGCGTGGCGCATGGCGCCGACATGCTGTCGATCATGATGGCCGGCGGCGTCGTCAGCCGGCTGGCGTCCGGCTTCCTCGCCGACCGTATCGGCGCGGTGTGGACATTGATGATCGGCTCGGTGCTGCAGTGCCTGTCGCTGCTGTTCTATATCCCGTTCGACGGGCTTGCCTCGCTCTATGTGGTGTCGCTGGTGTTCGGCCTGTCGCAGGGCGGCATCGTGCCTTGCTACGCGATCATAGTGCGCGATTACATGCCGGCCAGGGAGGCCGGCCAGCGTATCGGCATCGTCATGATGGCGACCATCTTCGGCATGGCGATCGGCGGCTGGATGTCGGGCTGGATCTACGATTTGACTGGTTCCTACGCCGCCGCATTCCTCAACGGCATCGCGTGGAATTTGCTGAACCTGGTGGCGATCGGGCTGCTGTTCTGGAAGGCACGGCGCAGCACAGCCGTGACGGCCTGAGCTCACCGTGCCCAATGGTCCGGGAGCTGCGCGGCTTGACAACCACCCAAGGCTGCGCGACGCCGGAAGGCGAATGGGTGCGGCAACAGGCCGGTTTGGCATGACGACGGTGGCAAAGACCCCGAATATGGTTCCAAAGGCGCTTGGCTGCACAAGCCAGTCGCCAGGAGTGCGTCCTTGACCAAGCCGCGCTCGCGCCGGGGCGGCGGTCGCCCGACCATCGCGGATGTCGCACGCAAGGCCGGCGTCGGCGCCATCACCGTGTCGCGCGCCCTGCGCGAGCCGGAGCGTGTGTCCGAAGAGCTGCGCCGCCAGATCCAGGCCGCCGTCGACGAACTGGGCTACGTGCCGGACCCGAATGCCCGGGCGCTCGCCTCGGCGCGCGCCGAGGTGTTCGGCGTGCTGGTGCCGTCGCTGACCAACAACGTCTTCGCCGAGGTGGTGCGCGGCATCTATGACAGCCTGTCGGCCAGCCCGTTCCGCATCCAGCTTGGCAACACCCACTATTCCGGCCTCGAGGAAGAGCGGCTGCTGCAGGTGTTCGGTTCGCAACGGCCAGCCGCGCTGATCGTCGCCGGCATCGATCAGACACCGGCTTCGCGAAAGCTGCTGGAAAGTGCCGGCTGCCCTGTGGTGCAGGTCATGGAAACCGGTCCAGATCCGGTCGACATGATGGTCGGCTTCTCGCATCTCGATGGCGGCAGGGCGGCGACCGAGCATCTGATCGAGGCGGGCTATCGCCGCATCGGCTTCATCGGCGCGCGCATGGATCCGCGTTCGCAGCGGCGCCTTGCCGGCTATCGCGCGGCGATGGAGGCCGCGGGCCTGTTCGACTCGCGCCTCGTAACCACCACGCCGGTGCTGTCCAGCGTGTCGCTCGGCCGCGAGATGTTCCGCGACGCGCTGGCCAAGGTGCCGACACTCGACGGTGTCTTCTGCAACAATGACGATATCGCGCTCGGCGTCTTGTTCGAATGCCATCGCGCCTCGATCGCGGTGCCGAAGACGATCGGCATCGTCGGTTTCAACGATCTCGACATGATGCAGGTGGCGTTTCCTTCGGTCACTAGCATCCGCACCCATCGTTATGAGATCGGCCGGCGTGCCGTCGCCATGGCGCTGGCGGCGATCGCCGGCAACAGACCGGAGCAACGGATCGTCGACCTCGGTTTCGAACTCAAGCGCCGCGAGAGCACGGCGCGTTGAAACGCACAGGAGCGACTGTGCGAATGCCGGTTTACACGCCAATTTGGTAGCGCTACCATCTCCTCCGGGCAGGTGTATCAACGATAGTTTGCGCCTGTTTATTATACATAAGTGACAACTAATACTTGTTTATTATGGATAATATGATAGTTTTCGCCCCGCTGGCGGCGACAAGGGAGGAACCGGGTCGGCCACCACCGGCGACCAAGGAAGCGCATGACGAGGCGGGAGGTGCCGGTCCATCGCGCGAAAAATTCGCATTGCGAAACGACAATCAGAACTGCAATCGGGAGGATTATCGATGATCAAGTCACTTGTTGGTGGCGTCGTTGCCGCCACTGCATTCGTCATGCTCAATTCGGCCGCCATGGCCGCCGGACCCGAAATCGTGTCGGGTCCCGCCGCTCAGGCGGACTGTTTCGCGCCGTGGAGCGCGGAGACCAAATTTTTCAAATATCCCAAGAAGGAAGGGCCGTTCCGCATCGCCTTCGCCAATGGCTATATCGCCAACACCTGGCGTATCCAGATGGTGCAGACAGCCAAGGCCTACGCCGCACAACCTGAAGTCAAAGCCAAGATCAAGGAATTCAAGGTCGTCTCGACGGGCGAGGACGTGCCGGCGCAGATCTCGGCGATCAACAATTTCATCGATTCCGGCTATGACGCCATCGTCACCGACGCCCAGAACCCGACAGCCTTCGGTCCGGTCATCAAGCGCGCCAAGGAAGCCGGCATCGTTCTGGTCGCCTTCGACAACATCCTTGACACCAAGGATGCCATCAACGTCAATGTCGATCAGAAAGGCCTTGGCGAATTGTGGGCCAAGTGGCTGGTCGCCAAGATACCGAATGGCGGCAAGATCCTGGAAGTGCGCGGCGTCGCCGGCACCTCCGTCGACACCGACCGCCACAACGGCATCCACGAGGTCTTCGCTGCGTCCGGCAAGAAGTGGGACGTCACCGAAGTCGCCGGCAAGTGGGATGACGGCGTGGCACAGAAAGTGACCGCCGATGCGATCGCCACCAACGGTCCGTTCGACGGCATCACCGGCCAGGGCGGCGATACCGGCATCGTGCAGGCGATGATCGACGCCAAGCATCCGTTCGTGCCGTTTGGCGGCGAGACCGAGAACGGCTTCCGCAAGTTCTGCGCCGCGCATTCGGCCGACGGGCTGAAGTGCTCGTCCGCCGGCTCGGGTCCGGCTCAGGTCGCCGTCGCCATCAAGACCGCGATCGCCGCACTCGAAGGCGAGGTGGTACCACAAGAGGTGAAGCTGCCGCTGGCGATCGCCGAAGACCCGGACTTGAAGGA
>NZ_RZPQ01000308.1:0-6384 GCF_003999135.1 Mesorhizobium sp. M7A.F.Ca.CA.004.06.1.1
TCGCAGAACGCCGCTTCTCCACCCGGCTCGGGCCGATCGCCATCGACGCGCATTCCCAGCACGCGACGCTGCCGGTGATCATCGGGCGCATCGCGGATGGCTTCTTCGAGGTCGTCAGCCGCGAGGACGAAGTCGCGCCAGACCCGTATCTGTCGCGCTACGACCCGGCAAAAACATTCGGCCGCCCGCGCCTGAGGGTGGTGTCGTGACGAGAACCCCACGCATCCCCAATCTCGGCGGCGCCAGGGCCTTCATCCTGCACCGTCCGCACCCGACGGTGCAGGCGATCACCAGGCAATTGTCGGCCATCGGCCTGATCACGCTGGACTGCTGGCCCGAACTACCGCCCGAGGCGCTGGCGGCCGATTTCGTCTTCTTCGACGCCGATCTCGGCTTCGACGAGCAATTCCCGTGGAAGCCGGGCGAAGCGCCGATGCCGCTGGTGGCGCTGATCGGCTCCGAGGCGCCCGGCCGCATCGAATGGGCATTGTCGCACAAGGCCGACGCCCAACTCTTGAAGCCGGTCGGCAATGCCGGCGTCTACAGCGCACTGCTGATCGCAAGGCAAAGTTTCGAGGCGCGAAAACACCTGGCCAGCGAAATCGCCTCGCTTCGCCAGCGCGTCGCCGAGCGCCAGACCATCGTGCGCGCGGTGACGGCACTGGCGAAAGGCGCCGATGACGGCCGCGCCTATGCGCAGCTTCGCTCGCTGGCGATGAGCTGGCAGATCAGCGTCGAGGATGCCGCGCGGCGGATCGTGGCCATGACAAGTGAAGAAGCAACGGGGGAAGAAGGCGGCGATGACCAGTCCCATCGCGCCTGATCTCACCGCGCCAGGGCGCATGCCGGTCAAGCCGCGCGCCGGCGTCTGGCGCCGGCTGGTCAGGCGCCGTCTGGCACTGCTTGGGCTGGTGATCGTCGCCATTGTCGTTGCCGGCGCCGTGCTGGCGCCATGGCTGACAGGCTACGATCCCAACGAGCAGATGTTCGACGGCCTGACCATCGAGGGCTCGCCCTTGCCGCCGGATGCAAAATTCTGGCTGGGCACCGACCTGCTCGGCCGCGACCTGTTGACCCGCATCCTCTACGGAGCCCGCACCTCGCTGATCATCGGCATCGTCGCCAATGGCGTGGCGCTGTTCATCGGCACGCTGGTCGGTGTTGTTGCTGGCTATTTCCGCGGCTGGATCGGCAGTGCGCTGATGCGCTTCACCGATTTGATGATGGCCTTTCCGGCACTGCTGCTCGCCATTTGCCTGGCGGCGGTGTTCGAGCCGAGCCTGTGGATCGTCGCCATGGTCATCGCGCTGGTCAACTGGGTGCAGACCGCCCGCGTTATTTACACCGAGACCTCTTCGCTCGCCGAACGCGAGTTCATCGACGCCGAGCGCACCATCGGGGCGAGCGCACCGCGCATCCTGTTTCGCCACATCCTGCCGCATCTCCTGCCGACCATCATCGTCTGGGGCACGCTCGGCATTTCGACCACGGTGCTGTTGGAGGCGACGCTCTCCTTCCTCGGCATTGGCGTGCAGCCGCCGACCTCGTCCTGGGGCAACATCATCTTCGAGAACCAGACCTACTTCCAGGCAGCACCCTGGCTGGTGTTCTTCCCCGGTGCGGCGATCCTGGCGCTGGCACTGGCCTTCAACCTGATCGGCGACGCGCTGCGCGACATCCTCGATCCGACGCAAAGGGGCCGGGCATGATCGCCTATCTAGGCCGCCGCCTGATCCAGTCGCTGCTGATCCTGCTCGGCGTCTCGCTGATCACCTTCGCGCTGCTCTATCTCTTGCCGGCCGACCCGGTGCGCCAGATCGCCGGCCGCAGCGCCACGCCGCAGACGGTTGAGAACATCCGCCAGCAGCTCGGCCTCGACCAGCCCTTCATCGTCCAGTACTGGCGCTATCTTACGAAGCTCATCAGCGGCGATCTCGGCCGCTCCTACATCCAGCGCTCCGAAGTCACCGAGCTGATCGTCTCACGGCTGCCGGCAAGCCTGTTGCTGATGGTCGGCGCCATCCTGTGCGAGCTGCTGCTCGGCCTCAGCATGGGCCTGATCGCTGCCGTCAAGCGCGGCACCGGCACCGACCAGACGCTGATGGTCGCCTCCTTCGTCGGCGTCTCGGCACCGCAATTCGTCGTCGGTCTGCTGCTGCTCTACGTCTTTGCCGTGCGGCTCAGCTGGTTCCCGATCGGCGGCTATGGCACCTGGCGTCATCTCGTGCTGCCGTCGCTGACCATGGGCATACTCGGCGCCGGCTGGTACGCCCGCATGATGCGCTCGTCGATGATCGATGTTCTGCGTCAGGATTATGTCCGCACCGCCCGCGCCAAGGGCCTGGCGCGGCGAGCCATCCTTTTCCGCCATGCGCTGCCGAACGCCATCCTGCCGGTCATCGCCATGATCGGCATCGACATCGGCATCTTCATGGGTGGCATCGTCGTCGTCGAAAGCGTGTTCGGCTGGCCTGGCATTGGCCAGCTGGCGTGGCAGGCCATCCAGCGCGTGGACATCCCGATCATCATGGGCGTCACCCTGGTCTCGGCCTTCGCCATCGTGCTCGGCAATCTGCTGGCCGACGTCATCGCGCCCTTCATCGACCCCCGCATCAAGCTCAGATGAAAATGAAAACCAGACAGAGAAAGGGAACATAAAAATGAAAAAGTTTCTCGCTTCCACGGTAGCGGCATCGGCGCTGGCGCTGATGCTCGGCATGACAAGTGTTCGCGCCGAGGACACCGTCGATCCGAACGCCAAGCAGGGCGGCGCCATCACCATCACCTACAAGGACGATGTCGCCACGCTCGATCCGGCGATCGGGTATGACTGGCAGAACTGGTCGATGATCAAGAGCCTGTTCGACGGGCTGATGGATTACGAACCTGGCACCACCAATTTGAAGCCCGACCTTGCCGAGAGCTACGAGATCTCGCCCGACGGGAAGACCTTCACCTTCAAGCTGCGCCATGGCGTGAAATTCCACAATGGCCGCGAGATGACCGCCGACGACGTGAAATATTCGCTCGACCGCGTCACCAATCCCAAGACCCAGAGCCCCGGCGCCGGCTTTTTCGGCTCGATCAAGGGCTATGACGATGTCGCCGCCGGCAAGGCCGGGAGCCTCTCCGGCGTCACCGTCGTCGATCCCTACACGGTCAAGTTCGAGCTGACCCGGCCCGACGCCACTTTCCTGCATGTCATGGCCATCAACTTCTCGCATGTCGTGCCGAAGGAAGAGGTCGAGAAATACGGCGCCGATTTCGGCAAGCATCCGGTCGGCACCGGCGCCTTCAAGCTCGCCGAATGGACACTCGGCCAGCGCATCGTCTTCGAGCGCAATGCGGACTATTGGCACAAGGGCCTGCCGCATCTGGACAAGATCACCTTCGAGATCGGCCAGGAGCCGATCGTGGCGCTGCTGCGCCTGCAGAAGGGCGAGATCGATGTGCCCGGCGACGGCATTCCGCCGGCAAAATTCCAGGAGGTGATGGCCGATCCGGAGCAGAAGGCGCGCGTCGTCGAAGGCGGCCAGCTGCACACCGGCTATGTCACCATGAACACCACCATGGCGCCGTTCGACAATGTGAAGGTGCGTCAGGCGGTCAACATGGCGATCAACAAGGCGCGCATCATCCAGATCATCAACGGCCGCGCTGTGCCGGCCAACCAGCCGCTGCCGCCGTCGATGCCGGGCTACGACAAGGAGTACAAGGGCTATCCCTATGACGTCGCCAAGGCCAAGGCGCTGCTTGCCGAGGCCGGCCATCCCGATGGTTTCGACACGCAATTGTTCGCCATGAACACCGATCCCAACCCGCGCATCGCTCAGGCGATCCAGCAGGATCTGGCGGCGATCGGCATCAAGGCCAGCATCCAGTCGCTGGCTCAGGCAAACGTCATTGCCGCCGGCGGCGACAAGGCCGGCGCACCGATGATCTGGTCCGGCGGCATGGCCTGGATCGCCGACTTCCCGGATCCGTCGAACTTCTACGGCCCGATCCTCGGCTGCGCCGGCGCGGTGCCGGGCGGCTGGAACTGGTCGTGGTACTGCAACAAGGATCTCGAGGCCAAGGCGGCCGAGGCCGACTCGGTGGTCGACCCGGCCAAGGCCGGCGAGCGCGACAAGATGTGGAGCGCCATCTACGACAAGGTGATGGAAGACGCGCCCTGGGCGCCGGTCTTCAACGAGCAGCGCTTCACCATGAAGTCGACGCGCATGGGCGGCGCCGACAACCTCTATGTCGACCCGGTCCATATCCCGATCAACTACGACAATGTGTACGTAAAAGATGTGCAATAACTGCGACTACACCATCCACGGGCGCCAACATCATTTCGGCTGGGACAATTCGTTTGTCCCGGCCGAGCGGGTGGCGCCCGGCTCGACCATCGAGTTCCAGTGCCTCGATTCCTCCGGCGGCCAGTTGCAGGCCGACAGCACGGTCGCCGACGTCGCCAGGCTCGACTTCGCCACCGTCAATCCGGTGACTGGGCCGATCTTCGTCGAGGGCGCCGAGCCGGGCGATGCACTGAAGGTGACGATCGAGATGTTCAAACCATCCGGCTTCGGCTGGACGGCCAACATTCCCGGTTTCGGGCTGCTCGCCGACGACTTCAAGGAGCCGGCGCTGAACATCTGGAAATACGACGCCGTCTCGCTCGAGCCGGCGCTGTTCGGCAAAAATGCGCGTGTGCCGTTGAAAGCCTTCGCCGGCACCATCGGCAACGCGCTGGCGGAAAAGGGCCACCATTCGGTGGTGCCGCCAAGGCGCGTCGGCGGCAATCTCGACATCCGCGATCTCGCCGCCGGCACCACGCTGTACCTGCCGGTGGAAGTGGCGGGCGCACTGTTTTCGGTCGGCGATACCCATGCCGCGCAAGGCGACGGCGAGGTTTGCGGCACGGCGATCGAAAGCCCGATGGACGTCGTGCTCAAGCTCGATCTGGTCAAGGATGCCAGGCTGAAGACGCCGCGCTTCACCACGCCAGGCCCGGTGACGCGCCATCTCGACGCCAAGGGTTATGAGGTGACGACCGGCATCGGCCCGGACCTGATGGCGGGCGCCAGGGAAGCGGTCGCGCAGATGGTCGACCTGCTCGCCGGGAGGTACAAGATCGACCCGGTCGAAGCCTATATGCTGGCCTCTGTGTGCGGCGATCTCAGGATCAGCGAGATCGTCGACATGCCGAACTGGGTGGTGTCGTTCTATTTTCCGCGCTGCGTGTTTGAATGATGTCAAGTCGGCGCTGCACCCCCCTCTGTCCTGCCGGACATCTCCCCCTCAAGGGGGGAGATCAGATGTCACTTCGGCTTTCGCCAATCTCTAATGTTGCAAGGGGGAGCGCCGGCCCACGTGACGGCCAATCTCCCCCCTTGAGGGGGAGATGTCCGGCAGGACAGAGGGGGGCGTGCCGGAATAAACCTCTCAGAACTTTGCCTTTGCAATGACCTCAACCCCCAAACCCGTCCTCGACATCGCCAACCTCTGCGTCAGCGTGCGCGGCGAGGACGGCGAGCGCGAGGTCGTCTCCGACCTGTCGCTGACGCTGGCGCGTGGCGAGACGCTCTGCATTGCCGGTGAATCCGGCTCCGGCAAATCGATGACCGCACTGGCCATCATGCAATTGCTGCCGCAGCCGGCGGCGCGCATATCGTCTGGGAAAATCCATCTGGGCGATACAGATCTGACGACTCTCGACGAGCGCCGGATGCGGCGCATTCGCGGCGACCGCATCGCCATGATCTTCCAGGAGCCGATGACCTCGCTCAACCCGGTGCTGTCGATCGGCCGGCAGCTCACCGAATCCATCGAGGCACACACCAGCCTGTCGCAGGGCGAAGCTCGTCAGCGCGCCATCGAGGCGTTGAAGGCGGTGCGCATTTCAGAGGCCGAAAGCCGGCTAAAGCAGTTTCCGCACGAACTGTCCGGCGGCATGCGCCAGCGGGTGATGATCGCCATGGCGCTGGCGCTCGAGCCGGACGTGCTGATCGCCGACGAGCCGACGACGGCCCTCGACGTCACCGTGCAAGGCGAGGTGCTGGAGCTGCTGCGCGACCTGCAGCGCCAGCACGGCACCAGCGTCATCCTGATCACCCACGACATGGGCGTCGTCGCCGAAATGGCCGACCGCGTCATCATCATGCGGCATGGCCGCATGGTCGAAGAGGGAAGAACCGCTGACATTTTTGCCAGGCCGCAAGCCGACTACACGCGCGAACTGCTTGCCGCCGTGCCGCGCATCGGCAGCGGTATCGGCCGCCAGAAATCCAGGGATGTCGAGGCGGCGGCGCCGGCCAATGTCGCCGAGGTCAAGGACCTGCATGTCCGCTTCGACCTGCATGGCGGCTTCTTCGGCCGGGTCACCCGCCGCGTCCACGC
>NZ_RZPQ01000309.1:0-6368 GCF_003999135.1 Mesorhizobium sp. M7A.F.Ca.CA.004.06.1.1
TTTTCCCCCGCAAAACCCTGAAACTCCCCCTGTTGGTAAAAATTACGCCCCCCCCCGCCCCAAGCAATAGAACAATATGGTTAACAAACCCAATAACCCAGCCAGCCCGCCTATCCAGACCTTTCTCTACAGCGGCCGATGCCGCCATATCTTCGTCAGCGGCTGACGCCGTTGTCGTCATCCTGCGTCGCCGCGAGCACGCCAGACGTCAGAAGCGCCCCGGCGAAAATCGCCTCCGGCGGACCGAACCCGGCGCCGCCGCCGGAGGGCTGAATAGCAGCCGTCTGCTCAGAGCCGACAAGCTTGAGGCAAATGTTGTTGCCAAGGCGGGAAACGTCGAGGCTCGAATTGGCCGAAACCTCCAGATTGCAGCCGCCGACCAGAACGGAGGCCGCGCCGTTGGCGCCAACCACCACACGGCTGCCGAAATCGAGCGCGCTTCCAACCTTGGCAGCGCCATAGCCCGCCGTCTGCGACACCATCACATCACCGGTGGCGGAACGGATGGATCCGATCGGGTTTGCCGAACCTTGATAGGGTGTCGCGCAGCTGCACGAAGCATCCTGGGCAAACGATGAAGCTGAACCAAACCCGATTGACACGACAAATACGGCAAGCGCAGTTTTAACCACAAGGCTCATCAGTCTTCGATCCCTTCTTGCTGCACCACTTCAGACGCACCCAGTCAAAGGCATTGCATCAGCGCGTACCAGTTTTTGGCCACAATTCCAACCTGTTTCGCGCGCGCGAGGCGATTTAAGCTGACGCGTGTCTGTCCAAGCACAGTACTTTAGCCAGATCGCATTAATAGTTTTCGACTACCTGTCACAGGTTTCTTACCATCGGGCAAAAATTTGAGCTCTCCTTTCCGCGGTGACTGGCTCGATAAGCTTTGACCAAGCTGAGCGCGCCAAACCTTTCGCCAGCCACCTAATATATTGAATTATCGATACATTTTTCGGTAGATACTCCTTGATGGCAGCCGCGCGATTTCGACCATTGGTCGTGCTGACAGCATGTAATTCGAGATCGGCTCGATACCAATCGCGGCCAACGGGGTAGGTGGCCGGCTCGGCTACCCATTTCTCATCTATCGGCCATAGAGATCTGGCTCCATGCCCCCACCTCGATCAAGAACCGGCATACCCAATAAAGGACCCATAAATACCCAAATGCGGGCGCCGGCCAGCTTGAGAACAAGACCCACTCACTTCGCCGCAAGAGCCTCCGGTCTGTACTGGCGACCTGCTCAGCAAGGTTTGTACGTTGCGCCGGCCTGAACCGGCTGGCCGCAGAGAATTCCGCCCTGCGTAAGTATGGTGGCCAAATCTTCCCCCTCAGCCGTCAGGCACTGCACAACAAGGGTATCGCCAACCCTGGAAGCGATCTTGCCGTCGCAAGGTGTTCCGGAACCGACAGGTTTGCAGGCCAGGACGAGCCCCTGGTAGTCTCGGCGCGCCGCTTCCGTCACCAGGAGGCGCATGGCCTGAGGCCTGGAAAACGCCGCCCCGCACAGCAGGATCTTGCGACCGCCGACACGCAGATCATCGACCGATGGAATGGAGAGCTTGCCTTCAAACGGCTTGAGCTCGGCTACCGGCTTCGCGGGGGACGGGCCGCCCCTCTGCATCACGATGATGCCCAGAAAGCCAACACCAAACAAAACAGCCACGACGGCAAGCAACGCTATGTTCCTGACTGACAAAACCATCCTCCATCCGACCGGTGGGCCCGGTCCGCTCATTTCGTCGCAAGGGCGCTCAGTCTTTCTATCTGCTGCATGTACTTCTCGATGACGATCGTTTCCGAAAACTGCCGCTCGACCTTGTTTCTGCTCTGGGCCCCCATCCTGTCCCTGGACGAGTCGTCCAGCCGCGCAAACTCGACCATCTTGCTCGCAAGGTCATCAGAGTCCCTCACCTTGCATAGGAAGCCATTGACCGCGTGGTCCACCACTTCCCTGCATCCTGGCACGTCGGTTGCGATCAGCGGCTTGCCCATCGCAGCCGCCTCGAGCAGCGAGCGCGGCGTTCCCTCCCTGTAGGAGGGCAACACGACACAATCGGCGCCACGCATGAAAGGCCGCACATCGTCGGTGGAGCCGAGATATTCGACCAATCCCTCGCCAACCCATTTTTCCACGTGTTCGCGGCTGACCGCAGTCCGGTTTTCGACATCAAGAAAGCCGAGTAGCTGGAAACGCACTCCGGGCACCTCACGGCAAACCCGACGGGCCGCCGTGATGAACTCGCCGACACCCTTGTCCCAGAGAAGCCGGGCCACGAGAAGAAAGATGATGGCGCCAGACCCGGTGCGCGCTTCGGGCGAAGGGGCAAAACGCGCGAGGTCGATGCCGGAGCCAGGCAAAAGCGCGGTTCGATCCTTGCGAACCAGGCGTTCGTCGACGAACAGCATCCGGTCATCGTCATTCTGGAAGAAAACCATTTTGGAACGGGCCAATGCCACCCGGTACAAAGCCTTGGCAATCCTGAGCAGCAGACCACCGCGAACGAACGCTGTCCCCAATCCCGAAATGTTGTTGATGACGGGAATGCCGTTCAGATTGGCCGCGATGGAGCCGAACACATTGGGCTTGATCGTGAAGCCGACAAACACCAGCGGTCTCTCGCGCCGCAAGAGACGCCAGTAGCGCCACAGAAGGACCAAATCCCGCGACGGTGACGTGCCGGAATTGTCCATGTCGAGTTCGACATAGCGGCAGCCCATGGCCGCAATCAGCGGAGAATACTCGTCTCTCGGCGCGACGACGACCACGTCATAGCCGCGGCTCCGCAGCGCCTCGATCAGTCCCTTGCGAAAATTGACGACATTCCAGGATGTGTTTATCGAGACGACTATCTTGTTGCGAGCAACGGCCGTCATCGCTGCCCACCCGGATATGACGACGGCGCTCTCAACAGCATATCCGCAAACCGATCCGGCGATCTTTCCGACAAGGTCTTTCCGTACAAGGCCGACCGATCACCGCCTTGAATGATCTTCAGCAGTGCTTCCGCAATTTCCGACGCGCCAAAGCCGGCTGAAATCTCCAGGCCCGACAGCATGTCCAGATCTCCCGCACAGGGGGTGGTGACGATGCCGGGAATCCGGCAAGCCATCATTTCCAGAAGGACGTTGGGAAATCCCTCCGTCGCCGACGTGAGCATGCCGGCACGCGCTGCGCGAAACAGCGGAAACGGGTTGTCTCTCTGGCCGAGCAGATTTAGTCGCGAGGCCAGATCAAGCTTGCCGGCGCGGGCTCTCAACTCCGCTTCCATGGGGCCAGAGCCAACCATGGTCAGCTCATAATCCTCGCCGGTCCTTCGTCTGACTTCGGCCAGCACATCAACCGCGATCGTCGGACGCTTCACATCAATCAGCCGGCCGCACCAGACTATCTGCGGACGGCGGGAAAGTATCTCGGCGTCGTGCCCGGACAATGCTTCCATGGACATTTTGACGATGAGATCTTCGTCGACCGGGTTGGGCAAAGTACACAGCTTGGCGATTGCTCGCCGGGGCAATACGTCACGCAGGCGTTCATTCATATAGCTCGTTTGCGCGACTATCATGTCCTGGCTGCCATAGGCAGCATAGAGCGCCTTGTAAGCGAGCGCGCGAGGACCCTTGAAGCGATCCAGAAGTACCGTGGACTCGCGGGCGACCAGCCTATGGCTGCGGAGAAGTCCAACGCTTCGGGCGGCAGCCAGAAACGAGTTTACCCGTGCGTGGCTCGAGAACACCAAATCGTACCGACGCCGGATCAGCCGCGGGGCGAGCAAAAACTCGCTCATGGCCTTGCCGCCGCCAAAGCCGTAGCTGCACCGAATTCCGTCCTGGTGTGATCCAGCGGCCTCGCCCGCCGCCTGGCTACCCAAGAAGCCGATTTCGACGTCCCAGTCGGGTCGCCTCGCGAGTGCGCGCGCAACAAGTTTCAGGACGGTTTCGGCACCGCCTCTTCTGTCGAGCGGAATGGCGATCAGCGCGAGCTTCCTTTTCATGGCCGCGGGAACTCACTGTTTTCGCCGAAAGACATAGGCGTAGGTTTCAGCGGCATCCTTGCGGAGGAACAGGGCGGAAACGCCTAACCAGATGCGCCAGGCAAGAAAGGCCGGCACGAAAAAATAGAAGTAGGAGCTTTTCCAGAACAGACGGCGCTCGATAAGTTCCAGGTCGTTCCGTTTTGCGATTGTTTCGACGTCACTGGGCAAGCACTTGTCGTAGAAGGCCGGAAACCCGTCATGACCCATGCCCTTTTCAGGATAGATCGCAAAAAGCAGCCGTCGCTTCATCCCCTCCGGCAGGACCCGATTCAATCTGGCAAAAACGGCGTTGCGCGAGGGCGAGAAAATGGCAACCATGCCTCCCGGTTTCACGCAACTGGCAATGCCGCGCAGGGCGCCCTCGCCATCACGGACGTGCTCGAGCGTTGCCTGGCAAATGACGACGTCGGCATCGCCCCTCCCCCTAAACGAGGTAAGGTCCGCTTCAATCTCCTCGTCGTATATTCCGCGTGGCGCTTTCGACAACTCTTCCGCGTCGAGGTCGAGCCCAACGACAAAAAGCCCCAGGCGCCGCTTCTCCGAAAGACTGACGAACGGCCTGGCACCCCCGCCAAGATCGTAAACCCGTGCGTTTGAGGTAAGTAAGGGAGGTGCTATCTCCGTCGCAAAGGTCCGGTTGCCGTCGATGCGAAGGCGCCGCGGCAGAGCACTGTCCAGGAACTCGGAAATGGCCACATTCGTGCGAACAAACTTTCGCCATATCGACACTGCTTCACCACCGGTTTCGTTTGGCGATCTGCGCCCACTCGGATTTGACATCCGCGCTATATCCTGTGGAAGACGTAGAGCCGCGTATGATGCGAAAATGGGCCGAGCAACCGGTCCACAGCAGCACGCAAGCCTCTCAGGATTCCATTCTTGCTGTCGTACCAGGCCTGCATCGGCTTGGAGAAAAATGTCTCGTCCTTCAGCCCCTTGAAGCCTCCCCTCGGCTGTGATTCCAGAAGCTTGAAGCCGTGCTGTTCGAAACTGGAAACAATCGAAGACGGCTCAAGAACGAACTGGTAAAATCCGGCCTGTTCACCTGGAAACCTGGGATAGAGACCCATTCTGATCTTCAGCCGTCGGAGAGGAGAAATGCTCGGCACTGTCACGAAGGCAACTCCTCCTGACCGGATGATGCGCTTCATCTCCAATGCGATCTCATCGTAACCGTCGAAGAAGTGCTCGATCACCCCCAGAGACCACACCCCATCGAAGAATTCGTCCGCGAAGCCCGTTGCTCGAACATCCCCCACGGTCACTTGCAAATGGGGCGCGGCACGATTCACCATCCCCACGGTCTTCTGCGCGAAGTCGATCCCGTAGGCGGAAAAGCCTGCCTGGTCGAGGCCATGGACCGTATTGGCCAAGCCACATCCAGCGTCCAGGATCTTGGCCGATCCGGTCAGGTATCGCTTGGTGGTTTCAACGACAAAGCGATCCGGCCTCAAGACAATCCCTTCGGCCCAGTGAGAATCCCAATAGTCGTCATCAGCCACCGTGCCGACATGGACGATGCGCCTGTTTTTCTCGTCGTAGAATGCTTTCTTCTCATTCATTTCTGGCATCCGGACCGACCATCAAAACGGTGCGCTGTTTCGCACCAGGCCCTTGATCTGCAATCACATTCCTCAATGCGAAAAAGGAACAGCCAGCGGCAACGACATATCCGAACAAAAATGCCATTTCACTGCCAAGAGGCACCCGCCACCAAAGGCCCAATGCCGCCAGACAACAGCAAGCCAACGCCCCTATCGCGTAGGAATAGGTCAACGTCATCGCTTTGCTCGACCGAAGCGCAAACGGATCGATGATCACTTTTTTCGTCCTGTTGACCAGAACAGCACAAGAAACGATCCCGAACACCACAGGATCAAAAGACTTCCCCAGCCATCCGGATGCATGGCCCGAGAAAAACAGGCCAACTATTCCGGCCGCGGCCACGGTCGCAAAAATGAGTGCGATGGCCGCTCCCTCGAACAGTCCGCGCCGAAACTGCCTGACGTTTCCATTTGCGGCACTGAGAAACGCCCTTGGCACAAATACGAAGCTGGCCGCATTCATGAAGAAGCCGACGGACCGTTGTGAAAGATCGACGCAAAACGAGAAGACACCGAGATGGGTCTCGGAGCCAAGCAACAAAACAATGTATCGAATGCCGACAAACACGCCGCTCTCGGCCAGATTGCTCAACACAAATCCCCAGCCTGTGACCAGAGACCCGGCAAGATAGGAAAAGCCAGGCCGTCTCAGATTCATAGGTCCCAGGAAGGCAAATGAAATCAGCGCTCCGACGAAATAGCTGAGCGAAAAGGCTGCAAG
>NZ_RZPQ01000030.1:0-18870 GCF_003999135.1 Mesorhizobium sp. M7A.F.Ca.CA.004.06.1.1
TCGCCGGTGCGGCCGCCGAGGCGACCGTGCCGATGAAGGCCCGGCGCGGCCGTGCGTCGTTCCTTGGCGACCGGTCGATCGGCCACATGGATGCCGGTGCACGCTCGACCGCGCTTCTGGTGCGCACGATCGTCGAAACGCTGGAAGGTCAGCCATGAGCAATGTCGGCATCGTCATCGTTTCGCATTCGCCGCTGGTTGCCGAGGGCACGGCCGACATGGTGCGGCAGATGGTGGGCGACGAAGTGCCGCTTGCATGGTGCGGCGGAAACGGCCATGGCGGGCTCGGCACCAATGTCGAGGCGATCATGGGCGCCATCGACAAGGCCTGGTCGGAAGCCGGTGTCGCCATTCTGGTCGATCTCGGCGGTGCCGAGACCAACTCGGAAATGGCGGTGGAGATGATCGGCGAGCCACGCTCGCACAAGATCATCGTCTGCAACGCGCCGATCGTCGAAGGCGCGGTGATGGCGGCGACCGAGGCCTCCGGCGGCGCCTCGCTCCGGGAAGTGGTGGCGACGGCACATGAATTGTCGCCGTCGTGAGTGAACGGGAAGTTTGAAGACATGTCCGCATCCGCCGAAGCGACCGTTGTGATCACCCACGAGGTGGGCCTGCACGCGCGTCCTTCGGTGAAGTTCACCAAGCTGGCCAAGAGCTTTGCCGCCGAGGTGGAAATCGCGCTTGCCGCCAACGGCCCCTGGTTCGACGCCAAGAGCATCGTCAAGGTGATGGCGACCAAGGCGCCGAAGGGTACGCTGTTGCACATCAGGGCCAGCGGAGACGGCGCCAATGATGCCGTCGACGCGCTGGTCGAACTGGTGCGGCGCGATTTCGACGAAGGCGCGGACCATGCCCGAACCGCTTAGGCTGCAAGGTATTTCGGCTTCGGCCGGTTATGCCGAAGGGCCGCTGTTCGACCTCGACCAGACTGTCGGCTCCTATGTCGGCAAAGAAACAGCCGACGATGAGAAGGCCGCGCTCGAAGCCGCAATCGGCATCGCCACGGGCCGTCTCACTGCAATGATCGGGATGGCCGAGGGCGATGCCGCCGACATTCTCGAGTTTCAGATCGCCATGCTGCAAGACGATGCGCTGAGCAGCCCGGCCTTTGCCGCGATCCGCACCGGCCTGCCGGCCGACACGGCGTGGCGGCAGGCGCTTAACGCTGAAATCGCCGGCTACGATGCTTCGGAGCAGGATTATTTCCGCGCGCGCGCCGCCGACATCCGCGATATCAGGGACCAGGTGCTGCGGGCTCTGTCGGAGGTTGGCAACGTCGAGCCGCCCGCCGGCGCCATCCTCTATGGCGAGGATATCGCGCCGACGCGTTTTCTCGAAACCGACTGGAGCTGCGGCGGCGGCATCGCACTGAAGGCGGGCAGCACCGCCAGCCACGTCGCCATGCTGGCGCGCTCGCGCGGCGTGCCCATGGTGGTCGGGCTCGGTGATTCGCCGGCTCACCTTGCCGCCCTCGCCCTGCTCGACGCCGAACATGGCGGCATCGTGCTTTCGCCCTCGAAGGCCCAAATCGCTGCCTTTCGGCAATCCTCCTCATCATTCCGGGCGCGCCGCGATCGGGCCGGGACCTTCCTGGCGCGACCGGCGGTGACCAAGGCCGGCACGGCGGTGCGGATGCAGGTCAACATCGCCGACCCGTCCGAGGTCGACGGCATCGATATCGCCACCTGCGACGGGGTCGGGCTGATGCGCACCGAATTCCTGTTCGGCAAGACGCTGCCGGACGAGGGGACACAGTATCGCGCCTATCGCAAGGTGCTGGAATGGGCTGGTGAAAAACCGGTGACGATCCGCACCGTCGATGCCGGCGGCGACAAGCCGGTGCCCGGCTTCACCGTCGAGGAGAGCAATCCGTTCCTCGGCCTGCGCGGAATCAGGCTGTCGCTGGCAAGACCGGAGGTGTTTCGTGTACAGATCCGGGCACTGCTGCGCGCCGCGGTGCACGGCAATCTGAAAGTGATGTTTCCGATGATCGCCATTGTGGAGGAATACCGACAGGCAGCGGCGATGTTCGCCGAGGAGCAGACCGCACTTGCCGCGCGCGGCATCGCGAACAAGATGCCGCCGCTCGGTATCATGGTCGAGGTGCCGTCGGTGGCGATCGTGCCGGAAGCCTTTACCGAGGCCGCCTTCTTCTCGATCGGCTCCAACGACCTCACCCAATATGTCATGGCGGCCGCCCGCGATGACGCTGCCGTGGCACATCTCAATTCGGTCCGTCATCCGGCCGTGCTACGGCTGATCGCTGCCGTGACCGCGTTTGGCCAGCGGGAAAAAATCCCGGTCAGCCTGTGCGGCGATGCAGGCGGCGATCCCGCCTCGATCCCGTCACTGCTCAAGGCCGGCCTGCGCGATCTTTCCGTCGCTCCGGCGCAACTCGCCATGGCCAAGGCGGCCATCGCGGACGTTTCTGTCTAGGCGCGGCCGGCATGGTCGACAGGGCATCCGAACCCGGTTCCGAAGAGGCGATCCGCGCCTACAAGACGATCCTGTCGCAGGTCATCGACCAGCGCCCATCCGGCATGCGCCAGCGCCTGGCCGATGCGCTCGGCAAACACCGAAGCTTCGTCACCCAGATTTCCAGTCCTGCCTATTCGATCCCGATTCCGTCAAAACATTTGCCGGCTATATTTTCGGTGTGCCATTTCAGCCCGGCCGAGCGCGACCAGTTTCTCGCCGCCTACCATCAGGCGCATCCGGGAAAAATGTCGATCGCATCAGGCATGCGCAAGACGCGGCATGTCTCGCTGATCGTGCCGGATTTCGGCGACGACAAGCAGAACGCCGCGCTCGATAAGGCGGTGAACGATTTTATCCAGAAGATCACCAGCATCACCGGCAAGGGTGGCTGATCGAACTCTTTGTTTTACGCAATTCCGGACGGAAAACCGCGACACACTTTCCCTGGAATTGCTTTGGAAGGCCTATTTCGGGAGGAGACGGCCGTGAAGAAGTTTATCAATTCGGTGGACACGGCGCTGACCGAAAGCCTCGACGGCTTCGTCGCCGCCCATGCCGACATCCTCGTGCTCGGCGACGAGCACAAATTTGTCCGCCGCAAGACCTTGCGGCCGGGCAAGGTGGCGTTGATCTCCGGCGGAGGCTCCGGCCACGAGCCGCTGCATGGCGGCTTTGTCGGGCACGGTATGCTCGACGCCGCCTGCCCCGGCCAGGTGTTCACCTCGCCGACGCCGGACCAGATGCTGGCGGCGGCGGAGGCCGTCGACACCGGCGGCGGTTGCCTGTTCATCGTCAAGAACTATGAGGGCGACGTCATGAACTTCGACATGGCGGCCGAGATGTCTGAAGGCGTCCAGCAGATCGTGACCAATGACGATGTCGCCGTCGAGAATTCTTCCTATACGACGGGCCGGCGCGGCGTCGCCGGCACGCTGGTGGTGGAAAAGATCGTCGGAGCCGCTGCCGAACATGGCCTGGCACTGGCGCCGCTGAAGGCGCTGGGCGACGGCGTCAACGCTGCTACCCGCTCGATGGGCGTGGCGCTGACCAGCTGCACCGTACCGGCGGCGGGCAGGCCGACTTTCGACATCGGCGATGGCGAGATGGAATTCGGCGTCGGCATCCATGGCGAGCCCGGCCGCCGGCGCGACACGCTGAAAAGCGCCGATGCTATCGCGCAGGAGATCTGTGCCGCAATCCTGGGCGATCTCGGCGACCGGGCGAAGGGTCCAGCGCTGTTGTTCGTCAACGGTTTCGGCGGCACGCCGCTGATGGAACTCTACCTGATGTACAACAGCGCGCGGGCGATTTTCGAGAAGCATGGCGTGACGGTGGCCCGTTCGCTGGTCGGCTCCTATGTCACCTCGCTCGACATGGCCGGCTGCTCGATCACACTCACCATGCTCGACGATGAGACGACCGCATTCTGGGACGCGCCTGTACACACGGCGGCGCTACGCTGGGGCATGTAACCCTGGCTTCCACCCTGCTTTTCTGCGACATCTTTCCCTGCAATCGCAACATTGTCCAGGTTGATGCTGCCACCGCTTACCCCTGCCGAAGAAAAGCTGCTGCTGCGCTACGCAGATCCGGAGGCGCCGACTGTCGACGTCGATAATTTGCCGGCAAAGACGCTGATGTCGCTGCTCGACAACGCCGAATTCCATGGCGTCCTGCCGATCATGCTGCGCAAGCTCAGCGGGGACGCGCGGCTGCCAGCGGATGCGGACCTGCACGGCAAGCTGGAAAATCTGCGCCAGAAGGCAACGATCGCCACCGGCCAGTCTATGCTGTTGAAGTATCATGGCGACCGCATCATGAAGGGACTGGCGGCGGACAATATTCCGGCGCGGATCGTCAAGGGACCCGTCTTCGCGCGCAAGCTCTACCGCAACGTCGCCGACAGGCCGTTCACCGACATCGATATCCTGGTCGAACCCGCCAACCTGGCGCGGGCAAACCAGGTGATCACGGCATGCGGCTTCGAGCTTGGCAGCAACGAGGCCGAATCCTACGAATTGCAGGAATTCAAATGGCTCGAAAAGGAGAATTCCAGCCTGCTGGTCGAACTGCATGGCGACCTCGTGCATGACATCGGCATGCGGCGGCGCCTGTCGCTGGGTTTCCCTGAATTGCGCGCCATCGACGGCGACGCGACAGACACGCCGGCGGCTCTTCTCACGATCGCCATCGTGCACGCCGCCGGCGGCCATAAATTCCACCGGCTGCAGCTTTGCGTCGACGTGCTGCAGGGCGTGCGGGCGCTGCAATCACCCGAAGCGGAAGCACGCCTCTTCGACGCTGCCCGTACCACCGGCATCGAGCTCGAGTTGGCAATCGTGCTCGATGTGACCGGCCGGTTGTTCGACGAAAGCCGCGCGCTCGAACTCGCCGGCCGCATCAAACCCGATCTCTCCATACGGCTGGCCAGGCGGTTGATCACCACGAATACGCTGCTCGGCGTCAATTCCAGGGATAAGCTTGGTTCGCGCCTACGCCGCGACGCCTTCCGCTGGATCCAACGGCTGGCCAGGGCGAGAGCAATTCCAGGAAAAGTGTGAGACGTTCTCTCCCGGAAAAGCGTCGCGCCATCACCTCAGGTCGGAAAGTGATGGCGCTCTTGGCTTGGCCGCTTTGAGTCTTTAGCCTGCGTCGGGAAGCACACGACGAAGGATTGAGGAATTTGGCCGATCTCAATACCCACATTGCGAATGCTGCGCGTGATCGGAGTTCCCCGCGAGTCGTCGCGGTCCTTACGACACGGAACGAAGAACGGTTCGTCGCCGGATGTCTCGAGAACCTCTTTCGTCAAGGCGTACAGGTCTACATCTGCGACAATCAGTCGACGGACCGAACGCTTGAGATTGCCCAGCGCTACTGCGGAGCCGGATTGATAGGATTCGAAACCATCCCGCATAACGGCTGGTATTGCTGGGAGCACCTTCTTCGTCGCAAAGAGGAACTGTTTCAGTCGCTCGAAGCAGACTGGTTCATGCATGTTGACGCTGACGAGATCCACCTTCCGCCGACTTCGTACTCATCGTTGGTCTCCGCCATTGCGGCAGCCGACGCACTCGGCTTCAATGCGATCGAATCTTCCGAGTTTACGTTCATTCCTACCAGAGAAGCTCCCGATCACGACAATCCCGATTATCAACACACGCTGCGCACCTACTACCCGTTCCGGCCAACCTCCCCACACTGCGTCCGTGCCTACAAGAAACAGGACGGCCCCATGGAGATTGCGTGGTCAGGCGGCCATCTCGTACGGTTCGCGGGTCCGGTGAGGCTTTACTCCGAGCGTTTTCGCATGAAGCACTATCTGTTCCTTAGCGCAGAGCACGCCGCATGCAAGTATGCTGGCCGCCGGTTTCTGAGCGAAGAGGTCATTGGTCGTGGCTGGCACGGATGGCGACCCCGCTTGCGATCAGAGGATATTCTGCTGCCGGACGCCAGCCAGGTGCGCGCCAGCGCGACGGACGACGATCTGGACGAGGCCAATCCATGGTCGGCGCACTGGCTTGAGCGGTACGCCTCGTGAATGAGGTACACCTCCCCCGCGTCCTGGCGATCGCGGATCGACCCGGCTGGGCGATTGATCGCAAGACCCAAAATCTCCGGCGCGTGCTGGAAAGAAGGTTCGAGATCGTCCAACGATTTCAACATGATGTGACTGAGTCGGACGTGAACACGGCGGACATCGTGCTCATCTTCTATTGGCTCCAGATCTCGAAGCTGCCCCTGCCGGAATCGGCCCTCGCCAGGCGGTCTGACAGGCTGCTCATCGGGATCTGCAGCCACAGAGAGCTGGAGGGCGAATTCCGCGAGCCCGGGCTCGCCGCCCTGCACCGGCTGGCGCGCGCTGTCTTTGTCAACAATCGGCAGCTCGAGCACGAATACGGTCCTCTACTGCGTGTTCCGGTCCACTACACGCCCAATGGAGTCGACACGACGTTCTTTTGTCCCGCACAAGAGCCACAACCCGGTTCTGGCGAGCTCCGTGTCGGATGGGCGGGAAGTCTCGGCAACCATGGTCCAGCACATCGCGGCTTCCACGACGTCATCGAGCCCGCGGTAGCGGCCGTGCCGGGCGCGCGCCTACTGACGGCGATTCGCGAGCAACGCTGGCGTAGCCATGACGAGATGCCCGGCTTCTATCGGGATCTCGACGTTTATGTCTGCGCCAGCCTCAGCGAAGGCACTCCCAATCCTTGCTTGGAGGCGGCGGCGTGCGGTGTCCCTTTGGTGACCACCCGTGTGGGAAACATGCCCGAGCTGATTCGGGATGGCGACAACGGGCTGTTCTTCGATGGAACTGCGGAGGGGCTTGCGAACAAGCTAGCCTTGTTGCGGGACACGCCATCGCTCCGGTCGAGGATGGCCGCCCGCATGATCGAGACGATCCAAGAGTGGGATTGGGGCGTGCAGGCGGAGAACTACGCGCGCATGTTTGCCTCGTTGCTTACTGCGGGCGGAGCTGTCGGGCCCATGAGATGAGCGGCTTCGGGTGTGCCCTGCCAAACCTGACCTTTGTAGCGCCATTCGAGTTTTCCCGGACCCTTGCTCTTCCGTACCTCGCGCAGCAAGGATAACGAGGCGGCGCTGCGCTGAAATCGTTGTTTTTGCGCAAAACTGCGAAGTAGAAGCACTCCGAAACACGCTATCCCCACGCCCTTGGGAACAAGGAATAGCGGCCCCACGTTGCCTGGGGTATTCAGTCCCGAGTCGTCAGAGCGGCGCTGATCAGTGCCGCAGCGTCAGCCGGGCGCGCGCCCACCTCCAACCGGAAGGTCGGCACCGCATTGACCACCCCGGCGATGGTCGCCAGCCGGCGTTTCTGCATCGGCAGCAGCCCGGTCATACCGGTGCGGACGTTGTCCACCGCCAGTGCCACCATTGCGTCGGTGCCGGCCATGGCGACGAGCCGGCTCTGGCTTCCGGCGGAACGCGCCAGGTGCAGAAGGGCCGCCACCGGCCGGGCGGACGCGTTTTCCACCCGGATGATATCCTCCAGCCGTTCTAGCGAGATGGGCTGTTCGCCATTGCGATCCCAGGTCTGGCCAAGGCAGGGCGCCACCTGCGGGATCATCTCCGCGGTCTTCCGATGGATCTTGACGGCGCGCGGCAGACCCCAGGCGACGACCTTGCCCGAAGTGGCATGCACGATCATGGCGTCGTCGGAGCAGAGGCCAAAGCCCTGTATTGCCAGCGCGAGTGACGTCGTGGTCTTGCCGGTGCCGCTCGGAGCATGGATCAGCACCACCGCATCGCTGTCCGGCAACGTCAAGCCGGCAGTGTGCAGCATATGCTGGCCACCGGCGTCGAGCGCGGCGTCGAGCACCAGCATTGCCGGTGTCCACGCGGCTTTCGCGCCAGGGCGGATCCGGAGTTCGGCCCAGCCCGCCACGCCGTTGATGGCAACGGTCTGACGCTCGGGAAAGACCAGATGGATGATACCACTATCCTCGAACATCCGGCAGGGACCATCCTCCGGCACCTCGCCATCGAAGACGAGGGATCCGTTGGGTGCCTCGTCCAAGGTGTCTGTCTCGGCGATTTCGAGACGAAAGTCCGGCTCGACGGGTTCCGCGATACGCAGGCTGCCCAGCATCCGGTCGAAATCCTGCCACAGCTCCGGGCGCTCGGCCGATATGCCAAGGATCAGGCCGTTGAGGCCATAGCAGGCTGAAGGTCTGGTCAAGCGGGACGCGCCTTTATGGCATCGGCATGATGACGATAGATTTCGACCATGCCGGGAAGCTTGTCGCTGACCACCGGCCTGCCATCGAGGCAGACCCAGCAATGCGCTGCCAGGCGCTGCGCTTGCATCGACTGCGGATCGATGCCGAAGCGCAGGTCTGGATCGAAGCCGGCCAGGCGCAGGAAACGATGACCTAGCAGACCCTCCCTCAGGCACCTGCGGTCACGCATCAGCCAGGGACGGCGGACGGCGCGGTTGACGCTGGCGACTATGTAGGCGGACGGCAGACCGCGATAGGGCGTCGACGAGGCGAGCGGCGCCCATTCGAGCACCTCCTCGAAGCTCCGGTTGATGACCAAGACCGGCATCAGCCGCGCGCTTGCCCAGAGATGGCAGCGAAACAGAGCGCGCAGGAGCGGGCCGTCAGTCATCAAGCACCTGGCGCGGCGAGGATACCTTCAGAGATCAGATCCGCGGCCAGTGCCGCCATGTCCTGATCGAGCGTCCCCTTGTCGACCTCGAACTCCTCGCAAAGCAGATCGACGATCTGGTCGAGGTTGCGCGCGCCGTCCACCTTGCCGAGAAAGGCTTCGGTCGTGCCGTTGCATGTATAAAGCTGGCCGCTGCGCGCCAAAAGCACGACTGCGCCATCGCCCACATGCTGCACCGAGGCATCCTCGGCCAGCCGCAGAACGGTTCCAGAGACTATTTCCACCACGCCCCTCCAAGCCACGCTCATCCCGGAAATCAGATAGCGCGGAGGTGGAGCGCTGTCTATCAGCCGATCATGGGAGCCCAGTGCACGGACCAACGGCTTTGCTGACGGATTCTCCGCGCCAGTCGCGTTAGAACCTGCTCGGTTGCGTCTTCCCGGCCGCATTCGTCCCAGAAATAGTCATCGATGAAATGTGACAAGCAGCGGGCCTGCCGGCAGCGGACGTTGCATTTCTTCCCCTAAGTAAGGTAAAACCTGTCTGGGTATTGGGGAGATAGCGTATGCGTTACAATTGGGAGCGGGCTCCGACGAGCTTCGAACGTCACAGAAAAGCGCTGGCCACAGCCATTTTGATCGCTGGCGGCATTGGCCTCATGCTTGTGGCCCTGCCGATCTAGAAACAACCTTCAGACACAGCGGCTGCCGGCGCCTGGGCGTAACCTCTCAGCGTGGCTGCCCGGCCACCGCGAGGAAGCGGCGATCGCGCCCCTCGAAACCCTGGCTGAAACGCTGCACCAGCACAACGATCACCGCCGGCTTGCCGGCCGGGGTGAGTTCGTAGGATTCCGACAGGCTGTAGGAGGTCGGGCAGTTTCTTGAGCCCGGCACGGTCTTGTCCTCGTGCAGGATTTTGAACGGCTTGCCATCCTGGCCTTGCAGCGTCAGCCGGAAGCCGAGGGCCTTGCCCGCCTTCTCACCCTGAAGTGGCTTTTCCTCTTGAAGTAGCTGGTCGCCTTGCCGCGTCACATCGAAACTCGCCGAACAATCGCTCGTGCTGGCCGCCAGGATTTCGTCGAGCTGGATGGTCGAAATGCCTGTTTCGCCATGGAGCGGCGCCAGCCATTTCTGCGACACCTGCTCGAGGTGAGAAATGTCGTTGTAGGCAACCATTTCGCCCGGAAAGGTGAACTTGTCGGAAGCCGCCTGCTCGGCTGGGGATGTGATGGCATATTGGGCGAGAATGGGCGCCGCCTGAGCGGCGGCCTGCGCCCTCGCCTGCTCCAGCGTCAGTGTCGCCTCCTCCGTCTCGTCGACGACGAGGATCGGCTTACCGCCAACGAGCTGATCCGTGCGGGTATCGATGATGTCTATCTGCGACCAGCCAGAGTCCGAGGCGCCGGCGTCGAGCGTTCATATTGCTCGAAGGCGAAATAAGCGCCATCCGGCGAAAAGCCGATGATGTGCCGTGCCGCGGCATCGCCAGCCTGAGCGGTTCCAGCGGAGATCGCGAGCACGACACCCATGACCAATGGGAGCGCAAGGCGCCCGATGATCCGCACAGCAGCAAACATCCCCACTCCAATCTGGAATCGCAATTTCATAGCTGCTTGCCCCCAAGCGCCAGGTCGATATCGGCCGTACAATGGCGTGCATTTGCGGCCAAGGGTAGAGCGCGCTATCTGGAGGGAAGAAAAACATTTCCCGGGGAGGTATGGATGGCTTCACGCTATCACGAGGTCTATGAAGGCTGGAAACGCGACCCGGAACGCTTCTGGGCGGACGCAGCCGGCGCCATCGACTGGTATTCGCCCTGGGACAAGGTGTTCGACGCCACGGCTGGCGTCTATGGCCGCTGGTTCACCGGCGCCACCTGCAACACCTGCTACAACGCCATCGACCGCCATGTCGCGGGCGGGCGCGCCGACCAGATCGCGCTGATCCATGACAGCGCGATCACAGGAACGATCAGGAAGTTCACCTATGCCGAGTTGAAGCGCGAGGTGGTTGCACTCACCTCGGTGCTGAAGAACCGTGGTATTCGTAAGGGTGACCGCGTCATCATCTACATGCCGATGGTGGCCGAGGCGGCCATCGCCATGCTGGCCTGTGCCCGCATCGGCGCCGTGCATTCGGTGGTCTTCGGCGGCTTTGCCTCGCATGAGCTTGCCACCCGCATCGACGACGCCAGGCCGAAGCTGATCATTTCGGCATCCTGCGGCCTGGAGCCAGGCCGCGTCGTCGCCTACAAGCCGTTGCTCGACAAGGCGATAGAGATTTCCCGCCACAAGCCGGACGCCTGCCTGATCCTGCAGCGCGACCAATTGCGCTGCGAGCTGAAGGAGCATTTCGACATCGACTACGCCGATGCCGTCGCCCGCGAACGGGCAGCGGGCGCCAATGTCGATTGCGTGCCGGTGCTGGCCACCGATCCGCTCTACATCATCTACACATCGGGCACGACCGGCCAGCCCAAGGGCATCGTGCGCGACAATGGCGGCCATATGGTCGCGCTGAAATGGACGATGGAAAACGAGTTCGGCGTCAAGCCGGGCGAGGTGTTCTGGGCGGCGTCCGATGTCGGCTGGGTGGTCGGCCATTCCTACATCGTCTACGGACCGCTGCTGCATGGCTGCACAAGCATCCTGTTCGAAGGCAAGCCTGTGGGCACGCCCGATGCCGGCACCTACTGGCGGGTGATAGCGGAGCATGGTGTCGTAGCCCTTTTCACCGCACCGACCGCGTTCCGCGCCATCAAGGGGCAGGACCCGAAGGGCGAGTTCATTGCGAAATACGACCTCTCGAAGTTCCGCACGCTGTTTCTTGCCGGCGAGCGCGCCGACCCGGAAACCATCAAATGGGCGGAGCAGAAGCTGAATGTGCCTGTGGTCGACCATTGGTGGCAGACCGAGACCGGCTCGCCGATGACGATCAATCCCGCCGGCCTTGGCCTGCTGCCGGTGAAATACGGCTCGCCCGGCGTGCCGATGCCCGGCTACGACATCCGCGTGCTCGACGATGCTGGCCATGAGGTGCAGCGGGGCACGCTGGGCAATGTGGTGATCAAACTGCCGCTGCCGGCCGGCTGCCTGCCGACGCTGTGGAATGCCGATCAACGGTTCCGCCAGGCCTATCTCGACGAGTTCCCCGGCTTCTACAAGACGGCGGATGCCGGCATGGTCGACGAGGACGGCTATCTCTACGTCATGGCTCGCACCGATGACATCATCAACGTCGCCGGCCACCGGCTGTCGACCGGCGCCATGGAAGAGGTGCTTTCGGCCCATCCCGATGTCGCCGAATGCGCGGTGATCGGCATTGCCGACGCCATGAAAGGCCAGGTTCCGCTGGGCTTCGTGGTGTTGAATGCGGGTGTGACCCGCGATATCGGCTCTATCGAGAACGAGGTGGTCGGTCTGGTGCGCGAACGCATTGGCCCGGTCGCCGCCTTCAAGACGGTGGTGACGATCAAGCGCCTGCCCAAGACGCGTTCGGGCAAGATCCTGCGCGGCACCATGCAGAAGATCGCCGACAAGGAAGAATGGACCATGCCGGCGACGATCGACGATCCGGTCGTCCTCGACGAGATCACCAAGGCCCTGAAGGAACGCGGAATCGGACTTTGAGCCACTGAAGGGTGGGCCGCGGACGACCTTTTCGATCGGCAAGCAATACTTTTATTGTGCGACGCAGCAATGCACCCTAAAGTCGTTCGCGGGGGGACATCGACAAAGGTCGCATGGCTCAGCAGAAGATTACATTTGGTGGCGTAGACATCCTGCGCTTTCTCGCCGCCGTCATGGTCATGGTCTACCACTATGGCTTCTGGGTGTGGGCGTATCCGGACGGTGTTTCGGCGCGCGCCACGGGCGGCGTTCCCCCGCAGCCGGCAATAGGCGCCTGGGTCGAATCCGGCTGGGTCGGCGTCCAGATCTTCTTCGTCATCAGCGGTTTCGTCATCGCCTTCAGCGCCGAAAGGTCGACACCCCTGCAGTTTTTCGAAGCAAGGGTGAAACGGCTGGCGCCGGCGGTTTGGATCTGCGCCCCGGTCACCGCGGTGGTGCTGCTGCTTGTCGGCCTCAGTTGGCCGACCGATGCCGTCATCAGGCTCCTACGCACCGGCCTGTTCGTTCCGTACGCGCCTTGGGTGGACAGCGTCTACTGGACGCTGGGCATCGAGATCGCCTTCTATGCCATCGTCTGGATCCTGCTCAGCTTTGGCCGCTTCCATCTGATGGAGATTGTGGCCGTCGCCATCGGCTTGGTCAGCACGTTGTTCTGGTGCCTCTACTACCCGCTCGGCTGGGCCGATCTTGCCGAAACACGCACACTCGACCTGCTGCTGGTGCATCACGGCGTTTTCTTCGCCACCGGCGTCATGCTGTGGCTGATGCGCTTCAAGGCGGTGACAGGCGCCCGACTTGCCTTCTGCGCCCTGTTCCTGGCCGGTGGTGTGCTGCAGATCGCCAGTTCGGTCGACGTTCATATCCTGAAGGTCGGGCGGGATATGCCGTTCGCGCCGCCGATCCTCATCTTCCTCATTGGCATCGCGCTGATGGCATGGTCTCTGCGGCTCAACCTCTCTTGGAGCGGCTGGCGCCGGATCGGGCTGATGACCTACCCGCTCTACCTGCTGCACGATGTCGTCGGCGCGGCCCTGCTCGGCATCCTGGTTCGCGCCGGTCTGCCACATCTGTTCTCGATGGCGGTCGTCGGCGCGACGATGATCGCGGCAAGCTGGCTGGTGGCGATCGAGGCCGAACCACGCATCCGGCTGCTGCTCGACCACACCGTTTTCCGCTATCGGCTCAAGGCAGCCTGACGACGATCCGGCAGACCGGGCCGGCTGCCGACCTAAAGCATGTCGCGCCTGAGCGGATTCAGGCCCGCTTCAGGCCTTTGTTTCCACAGATCGTTCTCCCAAAACCGAGCTCATTTCTGAGCAACATGCATTTGCGGTCCCGACCCGGCGGGGCTGCATTTTCCACGATTGCGGAATTCTCCGTTTCGGGCATGATAACAGGCACTTATGCCTTCCGTATGAGAGCTTGCCTCGAGACGCCCCGCACGTGACCCTGTTCCAGCGAAAACCCCGGATCGCGGCGCGTGCGCGCCTCGATATCGACATGCAGGACGCCGTCGTCTATGCGATCGGTGACGTGCATGGCTGCTACAAGGAACTCCGTGCCCTGGAGCAGAAGATCCTGCTCGATTCGCTGCGCTTCCAGAGCCGCAAGATCATCGTCATGCTTGGCGACTACATCGACCGGGGGCTTCAGTCGGCCCGGGTGCTGGATCACCTCGTGGCGCCGCCGCCGAAAGGGTTTCAGCGCATTTGTCTTGCCGGCAACCACGAAGTGGCGATGCTGAACTATCTCGACGGAAATCTGTCCCGCAAGCCCTGGCTGGCGACGGGCGGCCTGCAAACCCTGTTTTCCTATGGCATCGATCCGGCGCGCCTCGCCAGCCTCTACGGGAGCAGCGCGCAGATCGACCGACGCATAAGGGAGATCATTCCAGACGATCACGTCAGCTTCCTGCGCGGGCTGCCGATCATGGTCCGTTCGCGGAAGTTCGTGTTCGTCCACGCCGGCATCAGGCCCGGCGTCGACCTTGCGGCGCAAACCGACCACGACCTGGCCAACATCCGTTCGGACTTCTTCGAGGCAACGCACCTGCTCGACCGCTGGGTGGTGCACGGGCATACTCCGGTGGACGTCCCGAAGCTCGAAGGGCGCCGGCTCGGCATCGACACAGCCGCCTTCCAGAGCGGACGCCTGACCGCCGTCAGGATCGCCGACAAGCAAGGCAGGCTGATCTTCTCCTGACGCGCATCGATATTCAGGTGTGCTGACCTGAAGATCGATACACTTCAGAGAGGGTCCACTCGCGCAACGGTCGACGTCACACCGGCGCCTTGCCGCGCACTTCCGACTTTTCCAGATAGTAGCTCGAATATTTATCAAAGAATTTTTCCGACCCGCCGAACGATCCGTATTTGGCCAGTTTCTTCAAATCGACCTTGTTCAGCACCGCGCCGACGATCTTGTTGGCGACATAGGGTTCGGATTCCAGCATCGACCTGACCATCGCGCGTGGGGTGCGCCCCCACTCGGTGACCAGTACAAAACCGTCGACCAACGGCGCGAAGGCCTTGGCGTCGACCACCGGTCCGAGCGGCGGCAGATCGACGACGATGTATTCGAACGTCTCCTTGGCGTTCTCGATGAAGCGTCGCATGCCGGCCGAGGAGAGAAGTTCGCTGGTATGCGAGAAATGACCGCGCAGCACCGCCGGGATGATCGCCAGCTTCGTCTGCCTGTCGATCTTGCCGACGGACTGCCAGGTCTGGCCACTGACCACCGCTTCCATCAAGCCCTGCTCGGTTTCCATGCCAAGGCCCCGGCTGAGGCCGGGATTGCGCAAGTCGCCGTCGATCAGCAGCGTCTTGGAGCCATTGGCGGCGAGCAAGCCGGCGAGATTTGCCGCGACCGTCGACTTGCCTTCGCCGGGAAGCACCGAGATGACGCCGATGACGCGGCTGCCTTGCCCTTCCATCACGACGTCGAAGGCGATCTTGGCGCTTCGCAGCGTTTCGGAGAACATCGAGGCTGGAGAATCGATGCTGACCCGCATGCGCGCCCGCCTTTCGGCCGCCGACAGCGATTGGGTGGTCTTGGCGTCTACCTGGGTCTCGCCCGGCTTTTCTTCCTTGCCGAGCTTGCCGCCGATCGTGGGGAGATAGCCGAGGAATTTCAGGTTGACGCGGTCGCGCACGTCCTCGCCGGTCCTGAAGAAGCGTTCGTTGAACTCGTTCAGGCCACCAAAGCCGGCGCCCATCAGCAGGCCAAGCACCAGCGAAAGCCCGAGCACGACGATTGTGCGCGGGCTCGAGGCCGCCATCGGCATCGAAGCGTCGGAGATGATGCGGATCTTGCCGACAGGGAAGGATTGCTGTTGCGCGGCTTCCTCATAGCGGCCGAGGAATGTCTGGTAGAGCGTGGTGAGCGCCGTCGCCTGCTGATCGAGTTCACGCAGCTTGACTTGCGTCTGGTTGTCGACGGAACTCTTGCCCTGTGCGGCCGCGACGTTGGCCCTGAGCGCGGTCTCGCGTGCCTGCGCCACCTCATATTCGTTGCGATAGCTTTCGGTCAGCTGCTTCAGCTCGCCGAAAATCTGCGTCGATATGTCGGCCTTCTCCTTGGAGAGAGCCACCGCCTGCGGGTGCTCGGGGCCGAAATTCGCCTCGACGTCCTGCAGACGCTTGGCCACCGTGAGATAGCGGGTCTTGAGCGCCGATATGACCGAGCTGCTCGGCTGGTCGCTCGATATGGCGGCATCCTTGAAGGCGTTTTCGGAGCCGCTGTCGACAATGGCTTTGTACTGCTGGTAGCGGGCGCTGGCGCGCGCGGTGTCGGCCTGCGCCACGATAAGCTGGGCGTTGAGGTCGGAAAGCTGCTTGTCGCTCATCAGCTGGCCGTCGCTGTTGGCGGCCAGCCCGTGTTCGGCCCTGAATTTCTCAACCGCAAGCGAAGCTGCCTGCGAGCTCTGGCGCAGCTCCGTCAACCGGCCCTGGAGCCAGACCGCAGCCCGCTCGGTGGCATCGAAGCTGGCATCGAGCTGATCGGCGAGATAGGCATCGGCGTAGGCCTTGGTGATGGCGTTTGCCAAGGCCGGGTCCGTCGCCTGATAGCCGAGCGCGATGACGTAGCTTCGCCCGATGCGCGTTGCCCGCACCTCGCTCTGCAGCTTGAGGATCGCGTAGTCGCGGCGCGACGTGGCGATCAGCGCATCGCGGGCGGCCGGGTCGAGCTTGCTGAAGTCAGTGCCACCCGGCATGGAAGAGCTGGGGCGGACATACTGGATCAGGCCGCGGATGAGGCCTATGCCTTGGGCAAGCGCCGACTGGGGCGGATTCATGAATGTGTCGTTCTGGTCGAGCTTCAGCTTGTCGACGACCACGGCGGCAAGCCGCGTCGAGGTCAGGATCTCGATCTGGCTCAGGATCGCCGAATCGGTCTGCATGGTTGTCGACGTCGCCGAAATGTCGTCGACGATTTTGTTCAAGCCCTCATCGATCAGCACGCTGGCGACCGACTGATATTTAGGCGGCGTCGTCTGCAAATAGAGCAAGCCCAGGAAGAGACCGATGACGGCACACACGGCAACCACCTTGGCCTGCCGTGCGGCCATGCCAAGCAGCCGCTCGATATCGATGAAGTCTTCGCCGTCTCCTGCGTCCGAATTCGGCAATGGCATCCTCTTGTCGAGAGGAAAGTTGGCATAATTCATCTTCGGTCCAATTCTAGAGCCGGTCCATCGCAATGGACTCTATCTCACTGTTTCAACATGATCTTTTCCGGAAACCGGGACCCACTTTCCGGGATCATGCCTTGGCTTGCAGGCGCCTCGAAGATCGGGAGCATCGCCAGAAGCGAAGCAAGCGTCGTGCCAGACGGCGAGAACCTGCCGGCCCCTCTTCGCCGGCCATCTGACCATGCTCCCGAAAGATGGGCATTATGCGGCTTCTTCCTGGCGTTCATGCGACCGGACGAACTCCTGAAGCATCTCGAAAACCGGACCCTTCATGTCGTCGCGCGCCAGCGCGAAGGCGATGTTGGCCTGGATGAACCCTTCCTTGGAACCGCAGTCGAACATGCGACCCTTAAAAGGCTGGGCGAAGAACGACTGATCCTTCGACAGACGAACCATGGCGTCCGTCAATTGAATCTCGTTGCCGGCGCCGCGCTGCTGATTGCCCAGAAGCGCGAAAATCTCGGGCTGCAGGATGTAGCGGCCGTTGATGTAGAAGTTCGACGGCGCATTGGCCGGCGCCGGCTTCTCGACCATGGCCGTCACCTCGAAACCGCCACCGATCTCGGCGCCACGGCCAACGATGCCGTATTTGTTGGTCTCGCTCGGTTCGCAACGCTCGACGGCGATCACGTTGCCACCCGTGCGCTCATAAAGCTCGACGGTTTCGGCGAGGCATCCGCGCCCGCCGAAGGACACCATGTCCGGCAGCAGCAAGGCGAAGGGCTCGTTGCCGATAACCTCGCGCGCGCACCAGACGGCATGGCCGAGGCCTTGCGGCGATTGCTGGCGGATGAAGCTGGTGGCACCGGCCACAGGCAGCATGCTTTCGAGCGCCTCCAACTGGGTCTTCTTGCCGGTCTGCTCCAGGGTGCCGATCAATTCCGGATGCAGGTCGAAATAGTCCTCGATCACCGCCTTGTTGCGGCCAGTCACGAAGACGATGTGCTCGATGCCCGCCTCGAAGGCCTCGTCCACCGCATATTGCACGACAGGCCTGTCGACCACGGGAAGCATTTCCTTTGGCATCGACTTGGTCGCCGGCAGGAATCTTGTTCCAAGCCCCGCCACCGGTATCACGGCCTTCCTGATTTTCTTCATCGCAAATTCCTTCTGAGGAGATCGACTTCAGTCCATTCACAGGCCACGAAAAATCCCTCCATGTGCCTGCATCTTCACCTCCCCGCCCCAACGGCAAATTGTGCCGCCATTCTTCGCAACCGCACGGCGATCGGCATGCCCATATGCCTGACCGCCGCCGGGTCGCTGAGCGCAGTCCGGATCGCCTTGAGCGGGGACCGCGCCTTGATGTGCTGTACCAGTGACAGAAACGATGCCGCCTTGCGCAGGCTGCGGCCGCGCCGTGCAAACGCGGCCTGCGCGGCCTCATCCATCCGATGGGTTTGAGCGAACACGGCATCCGCCCTGCGCATCGCTTCGACGTGGTGAAGCTCGAGCACGCGCGAGATGGAGCCGCTGCGGATATGATAGGCATAGCCGATATCGGGCTCGACGACGCATTTTCCGCCCTTGGCCAGGGCGCCGGCAAACAGGATGTAGTCTTCGCCGATCCTCAGCTTTTCGTCATAGCGAAGCCGGTGTTCGTTCAGGAACTCGCGCTGGAAGATCGGCTTGAGATAGCCGAGGTTGAACTTGGATTCGAAGACGACGTTGCCGGCGATGTAGGTGGCCAGCGAAATCTCGCGCAAGCCTTCCAGATATTGCCGCGGAAACATCGCGTCCTCGATGACGCCGTCCTCGCGAACGACCTGCAGATTGTCGACGGCGATCTGGGCATCCGCGCTTTCGGCACGAGCGATCATGGCCGCGAGCCGGCCGGGACAGACCGCGTCGTCGGAATCGAGAACCGCGATCCATCTGCCGCGGGCGGCGGCGAGGCCGGCATTCCTGGCGCCGCCAGGGCCGCGGTTGCTGGCCAGGGC
>NZ_RZPQ01000310.1:0-6365 GCF_003999135.1 Mesorhizobium sp. M7A.F.Ca.CA.004.06.1.1
GCATCCAGCCGCCATTGAGCTTGTCGCCGGCCAGCCGGAACTTGAAGGCGCCGGTGCGCAAACTCTTTTCGACATCGTCCATCGGCGCCCAGCTGCCGGTATCCCAGACGATCATCGGCCCGCCGCCATATTCGCCCTCGGGAATGACACCCTCGAAGTCGATATATTCGAGCGGATGATCCTCGGTCTCGACCGCCAGCCTCTTGTCGGCCGGATTGAGCGAAGGCCCGCGCGGCACCGCCCAGCTTTTCAAGACATCGCCGACCTGCAGGCGCAGATCATAATGGTCTGCGGTGGCGTGGTGCTTGTGGACAACGAAGCGGTTGCCTTCGTCCGTGATGAGGCCGCCTGCCGGTTCCGGCGTTTTGGAAAATTCACGCCTCGCGCGGTAGGATTGGAGCTTTGGCGGGGTGGTCATGGCAAAGGTCGAAGCACCGAGGCCAGGAACAAGCCAGTCGCGCTCAATCGTCAACGGCCGGCGTCAACTCGAGCTCCGCCGGCGACAGTCCCTGCTGCAGCTGGCTCAGCCGGAATTCGTCGACCCAATAGGCCTCGCCGTCGACCAGAACCCGGGCCTGGTAGCTGCCTGCCGAAAAACGCTGCGCGGTGATGTAGACCTTGTGACGATCGAGCGCCTTGCGCACCGCGGCGCGCTTGGAATTCTGACCTGTGACGGGACTGAACATGACACTGCCCTCGGTCGCCCCAGACACACAACGCGGCCGCTGCCGGCAGCCTGACGACTGGGGTCAAGGATGGCGGAGACGCGCCGTCCTGTCAATTTCGCGGACAGCGCAGGATGCGGCCCGGTCAAATTTGCCAATCTTTTGAAGATGTTTGAGCCTCGGCCTGAATCAAGACGTGAAGCGCGCCGCCAAACAATCGCCCGTCGCTGCCGCCCTGCTACGCGGCCGGCATGCCCGAATGAGCAGATTTTTGAACTTCCGTGCCGATGAGATCGAGTGTCACCGCCGCAACATCGGCAACCTGGAGCCGCTGGACGCAATAGACCCCACCGGCGTTGTTTTCTTTACACACACCTGGAGCGATGCACGGGCAAGGCATGGGCGGCTGGAGCGTCCGGTTGGGAACACCGAACGGGCCCCATTGCTCTGGCGACGTCAGACCGTACAGCCCCACCGCTGGAGTTCCGACAGAGGCCGCGATGTGCATCGGGCCGCTCTCATTGCCAAGAAAGATCGACGCTTCGGCCAACAATGCCGTCAGGACCTCAAGCGAGGCTTTTCCGACGACACTTGCGACCGGCGATGCTGCCACTTCAAGGATCCTTTGCGCGGCAAGCCCTTCATCCGGCCCGCCAACAAGGAGGGATCGCAGCCCGGTTTTGGCGTATACTTCGTCGATGACCGCAGCAAAATGTTGCGGCGGCCAACAACGTCCTTCGAACCTCGCGCCGGCATGCACTGCCACGTACGACTTCTTCGCCAAAGCGTTTTCCGCAAGAAGCCTGGCACACTCTTCCTGGGCAGTACTGGTCGGCTGCAGCCGAGGTGTTGGATCCTCACAATCCAGCCCAAGGGCGCGGAGAGGAGACAGGTTCCTGTAGAGATAATGCGGTCCGCCATGTCCGAAGGTCGCGGCGAGAACGTTTGCAAGCTGGATTTCCCAGAACTTCATCGGATGCTCGGAAGGATCGAAGCCGACGCGAAGTGGAGCGCCGATCAAACGATGCATGATCCGCGAGGTTTTTGAATCGGTAAGGTCGATGCTAAGATCAAATCTTCGACGCCGCAGATCAGAGATGACGCCACGATAGTCGCTCAAACGCTTGCGCAGAGTCCTTCCTCTGCCACGGGATTCAAAGCCAACGGCAACATCGGCGATCCCTTGCGCGACGATGAACTCCTTGAGACCCGGCGCACAAAGCATGGTCACCGATGCTTGTGGATAAGAAAGACGTAGATTGCGAACCAAAGCAGATGTCAGAACGACATCTCCAATGTACTTCGTTTGAATAATGAGGATGGAACGAATCCCATCTCCTAAACTTGCATTCATCGAGATGATCTGCCGAAAACGCCAACTTAAAAAAATCCGCCCGTGACACTCATTTCTGAACGTCAAGCCGCGCTTTCAGATATAGAGCTAACCAACCCTGTCAACAAGCTTGCCTGCCGGTCTTGGTGCTCTGCATCGCAGGACCGGCAAGCGCTCCTCCTCAGTCCTTCAGTCGCCGCAAGCGGCGCGTCAGGCCCTGGACGGCCTTGAGCAGCCGGGGACGCGACCGCGTCATGCCTTCGACCCGGCTGCGCAGCAAAATGGCTGCGTTCGCAGCCCTGCCCCGCACCGTCACCGGTTCGCAGATCTCGGCCAGTACCGAGCTCGAGGCGCCGATATGTTGCTTGTAGCCCTGGCCGCCGACCGACAGGTCGAAATAGTCGAAGCCCCGCTCGCATCCCCACATCATCAGCTTGCCCATCGTCGTCAGGCCGGGTGAGACATTGGCGACCGCATTCTGGTCGATGCCGAGCAGGAGGGCGTGAAGTGTGCCTTTTCTGACCAGCACATAGATGGAGGCGAGCCAGGCTTCACCGACGCGTAGTCCGAAGAGCCGCACCGATCCATTGGACAGGCCTTGCAGCGCCGCGGCGCGGTAAAAATCGACGACCGGCGCCTGCGTCAGGAGGTCGAAACGCCCGAGCTCACGGAAACGCTTGAGCCGCAGTTCCAACAGAGCATCCAGGAGCTCCTCGGCCAGATCAGGCGTGTCGGCCTCGATCAGAGCGAGGCCACCAAGCTGTTCGAAGCCGCGACAATGCTTGCGGAAGGCCTTGGCGAAGGACGGCTTGCAGATCCGCTTGATGAGCGTCTCCGGATCGCCATGCAGGACGAGGCCGGAGCTGACCTGGATGGAGTCGCGCGCCACCGAAAGCAGTGCCAGCGGATTGGCCACGCCGTGGACCTGCTGCGGAATTCCCGCGATATGGATGCGATCCGCCGGTGGCAGCACGGCACGGACCGCCGCCCACATGGCGTCGGCACTCTGCCTGGTCCACTCTATCCCATCCGCCAGCAGCGGCACTGAGTAGTCGCACACGCGACAGCTCAGCCATTCGATCACGTGGTGGCCGAAGGCCCGGCGCCGCATCAGCGGCAACAGCATGGCCGGCGCGCCGGTCACTGCGTCACTCACCTCGACGAGGACCAGATCCGCGTCTTTGGGCTTCAGCCGTGCGGCGATTCCTTCGACCCAGGCATAATGCTGGTGGGCAGTGCAGACGCCGTGAGCTTCAAGGAGCAGCCATAGCAGCCTTACGGTGTCGAAGCTGGTGTGCAGCCGAGCCGTGAAGTGCGCGGTTGCATCAACGTTGGCGACAGTCGGGGAAACCGGCCCACCGGGCAAATCCTTTATCGGAGTCGTTCCCGCCGCGTAGCTTGCCACATGCTTCTCCCGTCATTCTGATCCCCCGCGCAGGCGCCGCAAACCCCGCATCAGTCCCTGGAGCCTCTTCAGCAGCCGAGGTTTGGAGCGCACGAACACCTCGGCCCGGTTGCGGATCTCGATGGCTGCGCTCACGGCGCTGCCTCGCACCGTGATCCCGTGGCAAAGCTCGCGCAGACCCGAACCCAAGGCACCCATATGCTCCTTATAACTCTGGTTGCCTACCGACAGGTCGAAATAATTGAAATCGCGCCCGCGCGCCCAGCTCATCAACTTGCCCATGATCAGAAGTCCAGGCGAGACATTAGGCACCGCGCCCTGATCGATTGAGATCAGCAGAGCATGAACGGTGACTTGATGGATCAGCAGGTATTGGACCGCGATAAGAGCTTCACCCACACGCAACCCGAAGAGCCGCACCGACCCATCCGACAGGCCCTCGAGAGCAGCGTTTCGATAGAAATCGACAACCGCCGCCTGCGTCAGCAGGTCGAAGCGGCCCAGTTCGCGAAAGCGGCTGAGCCGCATCCGGACCAGGCCGGCGAAGATGACCTCCACCAGGGCCGGCGTGTTGGCTTCGACCAGTTCCACGCCGCCAAGCCGTTCGAGGCGACGCCAGTCCTTGTTGAAAGCCTTGACGAAGGATGGCCGGCATAGGCGCTTGAGGACGGTCTCCGGATCGCCGTCGATGGCGAGGCCGAAGCTGGTATGCAGGGAATCGCGCGTGGCCGCCAGCAGGGCCAGCGGATTGGCGACACCGCTGATCGATTGCGGAATTCCCCTGATCTGGATACGGTCCGCCGGCGGCAGCACGGAGCGCACCGCGGCCCACGCGGCCTGCGCCGACTGCGTCGTCCACGGGCTCGCATCGGCCAGCAACGGTGCCGAATAGTCGCAAACGCCACAGCTCAGCCACTCGATCACTCGATGGCGGAAAGCCGGTCGCCGTATCAACGGCACCAGCATTCGCGGCACGCCCGTCACGGCGTCGTTTACCTCCACGATGAGCAGTTCCGCACCTTCAGGCATCAGCCGCGCTACGATCCCCTCGGCCCAGGCATAATTCTGGTGGGCGGTGCACACACCGTCCGCCTGAAGGCGCAACCAGAGCGGCCTCACCGCTTCCAGGCTGGTGTGGAGCCGCGCCGTGTATGCATCGTTGGAGACGACGACGGCCGGATGGGAGGACTGGCCATCGGGCGAGCCGGTCACCGCAGCAATTTGCACCGCCTGGACTGCCATATTTTTCCTATCGCTTTGCCGTGGCGAACGACAGCGTGCGCCGCCAGGCGCCCAACCGGCTGTCGCGCGCCTCGTCGGGATGCTCGATATTCCACATGCGGTGATGCGCGAAATACCATGATGCCACGAGCACGAACATCTCCGAGACGGCGGAACCCAACAGCGCCCACGGCGGAGACGCGATTGCCAGCAGGGCCGCGATCAGTGCCAGCCCGACGACCGCGCCGCCCGTCGTGGTGAACGCGACGATCCGAAAATCGCCGAGTATCTCAAGCACGATGCGGGGCATGATATAGAGCATGATCGGGACAAAATTCGCGATCACGAAAAGTCCGATGAACCAGGTCGAAGCGTCCTGGAGAGCCTGGGATTTTATCATCGGCAGGACGAACATGATGGCGCATCCATATGCAAGGCCGCCAAACCCCATGACGAGTGCCCAGATCTTGGCCTGCGTCCAGACACGGCCCGTTTCATTGTTCCGCATCAGCCTGGCGAGATCCGGCTGCGTCATGTTGACGAAAGCAAGGCTGATGATGCGCAGCGGGGCAAACAGCACCAGAACCGCCGCCAGCGGTGCGTAGGCGGCAGGACCGGCAATGCCGGCGACCAGCAGCGCCAGACATTGGCCCTGGATGTTGGTGGTGGTGGCGCTGAATGCCGACCAGCGCAGCTGGGGCCAGAGCCTGACATAGCGTCGCCGGGTCGGCATGCGGAAGCTGATGCGAAGCGAGCGCCGAGCCAGCCGGACCAGGACGAAAATGCCGAAAACATTTGCCGCGGCTAGTGCATAGAACACGGTCTGCAGCGGGTCTTGGACCAACCAGATCGACAGCCCGGTCAGGACACAGCCGGCGATTGTAAAAGCGCCATCGCTGACGGAGACGACAACCTGCTGGCGCCGTGCGAAGAAAGCCGTGCGCATATGGCTGCGCAACGACCAGGCACCGACGAAGCAGCCGGCAGCAATTCCGCTTGGATCGCCAAGGACATGCATCAGGACTGCCGTGCCGACGGCCATCAGCAACGCTACGATCAGCGCCGCCGTTCCGAACGCCACGTCATAGGTATCGACGCCGGCGCTGTTGGTGCTCTTGCTCATCCAGATGCTGGCGGGAACGGCGGTGAGCGACCTGATATAGGACAGGCCGACACCGCCCATCACCATGCCGATGGCGAAGAGGCCGTAGCCCTGCGCCGACAGCATGTGCAACAGCATGATGTTGAGGGCAAAATGAAAGCCGCTCTGCATCGCCTCGCCGCCGATCATCAGCACGAGGCGTCGAACCAGATGGCTCGGAAACGCTAGCTTCACGGCCGCGTCTCCGCTTCGCGGGCAGCAGGCACCCTGCCCGGCCGCGCGATGGTCGTCTTCAGCTTGTCGGCGGCGATCGCGGTGATCGCCGCGGCCGCGACCGGCTCGCTGAAGATTGCCTCGTAGCGCGCGCGCCCGGCAGCGACAAACCCGCGCCAGGCCTCAGGGGCGAGGATGATCTCCTGCAATTTCGCGCCAAGAGCTGCTGCGTCGCCGGGCGGAACATGCCAGCCGGTCTCCCCGTCGCTGACCACTTCCACCAGCCCGCCTATCGCCGACACAAGCGGCGGCCGGCCGTATGCCATCGCCTCGATGGCGACGCGGCCCAGCGATTCCGGACGCCGCGACGGCACGGTGACGATATCGGCCCATCGATAATGCTCCGAAGGGTCGGGAATGAAAGGC